>JACRBR010000315.1 GCA_016213125.1 Chloroflexota bacterium
ACGCCGTCCAGGCCCTGGAGGTCGGCAAGCATGTGCGCCAAGAGATCCTGGTCCCAGTCGCCGGAGATCTTGTTGAGGGCGACGTTCAGCAAGCGCGCCTGCTCAGGCTTCAGGTCGAGGAAGATCACGGGAACGGTCTTGATCCCGAGCTTGCGTGCGGCGAGGAGGCGCTGGTGGCCACCGACGACGACGCGATCCTCGCGCCGCGCGAGCACCGGTTGGACGAAACCCCACTGCTGCAGGCTCCGGGTCAGCGCCTCCAGCTCGGCGTCGCTGATCTTGCGCGGGTTCGCGGGATCGGGCTTGAGCAGGTCGATGCTCATCACCTCGACGGAGATCTGCGGGCTCGTCAGGGTCTTAGGCAATTCTCACCTCGCTCGTCAACGAAACCCATCGACAGCGGCGTTGCACCGCAGTACGCTGGTTCCAGCCTCTCGCGTGTGCCCCCAATCCGCGCGGGAGGAGCCCCCGAGACCCGGGGCTGGCGATCCGCTCCAGGGCGCCAGCCCCTCCCCCTTTGCTCACGCACCACGGGCATCCATCTCTCGCTTGCGGCGCAGTAGCGCTTCCAGTGGATCGTCCTCGTCCTTCTGCGGCGTCACCTGCACGCGCGTCCGGCTCGACGGGGACATCCCGAACTCGGCGAGCAGGAGCCGCACCTGGTCCAGCGCCTTGTTGGCGATCGCGAGATACGGCGACTGCATCGGGAACCCGGACGGGCTCTTGATCACGAGGCCGTACTTCCGGATCGCCGCCTCGGCCTCGGCCCAGCGCGCGTAGGCGGCGCAGAGCAGCGCGAGGGCCTCGCGGTCGAGCCGGGTGACCAGCCCCGCCGCGGCCAGCTCCCGGGTGAGGCGCCGCCACTCCCGCTTGGCGTCGTCGCTCAACTCCGCCGGGCAGGTCGGGACCGCGCGCGCGGTCCGCACGTCGGACGGGAGCGGACGCTTGCCCGGGTTGCCGCGCAGGACGCGGAGGGATCGGGGCATCGGCTTCCTGCCGCGCTTCATGACCACCCCCCTGCCCTAATTCGCGGCCGCGCGCGTTCTGGTAGCGCACCGCTCCGACCCTGCGAACGCCGTAGAGTTCCAGACCCCCCTCCCCCATCGAGCCCATACCATTCCGTCATCGTGCGTATCGCCGGCCTTCTGGTGGACCGGCCTGCGCGCCCTTCCACAGCCAGCCCTCACCGAAGCGCACGACCTCCGATGCAGGGACCGTAAACGGGTACAGCTCCACCTCGCCGCCGCAGAACATGCACGTGTGTGGCGCCTTGCTTCGCGTGCCACCGCCTCCGCTGATCTTCGACAACGGCCGACTCTCGTCCTTCTTCATCGTCTCGTTTTCGTCCATGGCCGCTTCCTCCTGTCCACGATTCGCTTCGCCGTACGCGCCCCCAAACCCCTGGAACCGCCTGCGGCCCCTCGTCTCCGTAGTGAGCAAATCGAACTCTTCCGTGGTGGACCACGAGCACGCCTCGCGCAGGTACTCCGCCCGTAGCCACGTCAGGAAGTCGTCGGGGCTTTGCCGTTCGCCTACGACCTCGACGGCAAACCCTCGTGTCGATGCTGGAGCCGAGAGGTCGCGGGGGATCGCGAGCATGATCACCGCGCCATGCTCAGCGTCGAGCGTGCTTCCGTAGATGCCTGCGGCAACGCCCGACCGCTTGCGCCACTCCGCGAAGCGCCGACGCGTTGTCCGCAGCACACCCTCTTTCGGGGTCAACCCACGCGGAACCAGCCGCAATACCGTCAGTTCCTCCGGCAGCGCTGCACGGTGTCGCTTCCAGTCCGCGGCGAGACGGCCCGGCATACAGCGCGGACAGAGCGGATGTCCGCACGAGATGGGGAAGGCCGGCTTCTGTCCGCACGACGTGCACGTGCCGACCCTAAACAACGACCGGCAAGCACGCACCGCGCTCGCCCGCAGATCATCTCCCGCGTCCGCCAGGGCCGAGGCCAACCGTTCCACCGAAGCGTCGATGTCCAAACACCCCGAGTTATCGCCAGAGAGGTGATCGTCGCCAGCACCGATCATGTCGCGGGGCGGTTCCGCTGCCCTCTGGCCGTAAGTCGGGGTGTTGATGCCGAGCAACCGCCGCAGCTCCCGCACCCCACCGCGCTGACCGCATTGCGTCGAGAAGCAGTAGAAGACGGCGGCCTCCCAATTGATCGAAAGAGAGGGCGTCCGGTCGTTGTGCCATGGGCACCTGTGCAAGGTCTGGGCACGTCCGCCCGGTTGGTGGATGGCGACGTCGGCCATCAGGCGCGCGAACTCCTCCTGCAGCGCTGACTCTGCCGGGCGGACCGCCGTGTTTCCCTCACTCAGCGTCGTCGTCGCGGGTGCGTCCGGCACGAGCCCCAGAGACCGCAGGTCAGCAGCCCGCTCCGGGGCGCGGGGTTCGAGTTCCCAGCCGTAGGCCGACCCGCTCGGGTGCATCGACGGTGGCAGCATCGCCAGATGCGGGCCCGAGAAGATGTCCCCGCCGATGAATGCGCAGAACCCGTTGCCGACGCTGGCCGTCACCTTAAGCCAGACGTGATAGCCGCGACTGGTGCGGACGATCGCAATGATCGCCGGCCCGAGAAGCTGGCGCAGCTGCTCCAGCATCTCCGTGGGCTGCACGCCGTCTTTCGCGTCCAGGTCGAGGACGGCGACCCCATCACCGGTGCGGCCGGCGACGTTGATGCGTCCAGCCGACGCCGCGTTTCTGGTGGAATCGACGGCCTCGGGCGCGGCCATGCCGGGCCAGCCGGTGAGGTGCGATCCCTTCCTCCCGAAGGCCGAGGGGAATGTGGCGATGCCGAGGCGCTCAAACCTAGCGATTGTGCGCTCGGTCTGCCTGCGGTGTTCTTCGGTCGTTCCTGGGGCTGTGGCTGTGGCGTGCATCGCAGTGCTCCCGCACGCCCTTCCCAGGCGCGCCGGGAGCCTCTGCGCCGCTCCAAGCGAAGTATTCGGCTTCGGTTTCTACCCTACCACGCGACGGCTCACGCCGAGGCGATGATCAACTCCTCGGTCGCAAATAGCCTCGGATTTGTGTGGACTACACGGGTCCGGCTCCTGCCGGGGGTACCAAGTCCGCACAGTTCACGCCGGTGAGCAACTCTCCCCAAACTCCAGTTCGTGCCCCAGCTATATCTGCCGCGTCGGCCTGTTGAGCGCGACCTACTCAAACAGAAATCCGCGTCGTCGCCCGGCAATCGCCGAACGCCATCCTGTGACGATCGTTTGGCGACCAACTGTGTCAGCCCGATTCGAATTGCCCTACCCACCCACACCCCGCCCCAGCGCCAGCACGCGTTCATAGACCGCGACGTAGTCGTCAACCATGCGGGAAGATGTGAAGCGCTCCTCGACGAAGCGCCGGCAACGCCCGCGCGCGATCTCCGAAAGCCGCCCTGCGGCGCGGACCGCCTCCTCAACGTCGCGGACCAGGAACCCGTTCTCGCCATCGCGCACCAGCTCCGGCATGCTCCCTCGCGAGAACGCGATCACCGGCGTGCCGCAGGCCATCGCCTCGATCACCGACAGGCCGAACGGCTCATCGAACAAGATGGGATGCAGCAGTGCGGCCCCTCCACCCAGCAACGCGTCGCGCTCCGCCGGGCCCACGCTTCCGACATACTCGACCGTCTTGCCATCGATATGCGGCTTGACCTCGCTCTCGAAGTACGCCTCGTCCTGAATGATCCCTGCGATAATGAGCCGCCGGCCAGTCCGCCGTGCGATCTCGATCGCCTCGCTCGTGCCCTTGTCCGGATGGATCCGTCCGAGGAACACGAGGTGGTCCCCAGCCGAAGCCCGGAACGTGAAGTTCTCGATGTCGATGCCGTGGTACACCGTGGCCACGTACGTCAGGCTCGGGTCGCGGTCCGCGTTACTGATCGAGACGTAATGGCAGCGCTCGTTGTAGCGCCTGTACACAGGGAGTATGCGTGGCGACGAGAACCCGTGAATCGTCGTCACGACGGGCGTCGCGACGAGGCCGCTGTAGGTCAGCGGCAAGAAATCGAAGTTATTGTGGATGAGATCGAAGTCTTGCGCGCGTTCGAACGCGGACGCGATGTGCAGGCTCTCCCAGACCTTTGGATCGAGACTGCGATCCTCCTCATAACCTCGCGGACAGACCGCGTGCAGCTTCGCGCTTGTTTCGGAGTCTCCCGTCGCGAACAGCGTGACCTCATGACCGTGCTGCACCAGCCCTTCCGCCAGCAACGAGGCCACGCGCTCCCACGGGCCGTAGTGTCTCGGCGGTGTGCGCCACGCGATGGGCGCGAGAATGCCAATCCTCATCGAGGCTCATTCTATTTGGTGTGGGGCGGTCTCAGGCGGCGGAAATCCGTAGCCAGTCGAGAAGCTCGCCGGTGTTCGCCGTCGCAAGCCCAATGCGTGTGTCGGCCGCGCCGTAGTACATGCGTAGCTCGCCGCTGCCTGCATCCGCCACCATGCCGCAGGAGAAGACCACGTTCGGGATGTCGCCTGCGAACTCATACGGCTCCGTCGGCCCGAATACCCAGTCCGTCGCGCGGCGGATGACGCGCCGGGGGTCGTCGAGATCGAGCAGCGCGAGCCCGATGCGATAGATCGCGCCCGAGGCCGTATTGCGCACACCATGGTAGACGACAAGCCAGCCTTCATCGGTCTCGAGCGGCGGCGGTGACAGCCCGATCTTTCCGGCGTCCCATGCTGACCCATCCCGCGCTTCCATCAAGACCATGTGATCGCCCCAGTGCTTCAGGTCGGGCGAGAATGAAAGCCACATGTTTGCCTTGGAGCCCGGCGTGGTGGGTACAGGGCGGTGGACCAGGCACCAGCGGCCGTCGAACCGGCGCGGAAACAGCGAAGCGTCCTTATCCTCGGGCGCCGTGATCGGTCCGTGCCGGTCGAATGTCTTGAAGTCCGACGTCATCGCGAGCGCCACAAGTGGGCCGTTTCGAGAATACGCCGTGTAGGTGATGGCATACCGCTCGAGGTCAGGCAGCCAAACGATGCGCGGGTCTTCGATACCCCAGACCTCCTCGGGATGCTCTCCCGAGAGCGGGGTCATTGTTGGCGAGCGGTCGATCCTCCAATTTGTCGCGCCGTCGGTGCTGCGGGCGACCGTCAGGTGCGATGCGCCCTGGCGGCCTTCGACACGCACCAACAGCAGCGTCTCGCCGTTGGGGAGTAGTATGGCGCCCGGATTGAAGACGCTGTTCGCCGGATACGGCCAGCGATCGGCCGTAAGGATCGGATTATCTGGATGACGTATGAACAGCTCATGGAGGCCGTTGTTGGACTGGATGGTGCCTCCGTTACGTGCGTGCTGGAACTTTTCTCGAAATTGCCACAGCGTCCCTCTGCGTCGAGTCTACCGTAGTGTAATCGGGGCACGCGCGGCGCGGGCAATCGTGGATTCCCCTAACAGAGCATCCCTGACCTAATCGGGCTTCTGACGAAATGAGGCGGAAGCGAACCCGCTTCACATAGTGGTATCCTGTCAACGCCCTGTCCTCTCGCGTTAGGGAGTTGCTGGTCACGGTCTGCCGAGGCCGAGAATGACGAACTTGGCGGAGTACGCCCCCTCGATTCCATCCGGCGACGTTGGTACCCGGCCGCTGCATGTTGCGCTGGTGTCGACGAGTCCCCCTCGCCAGTGTGGAATCGCGACCTTCACGTCCGACCTTGCGCGCGCCATGCAAGCGGCCGACCCCAGAGCGCGCCTCTCGTGGGCCGCCATCAATGAAGAGAACTCCATACACCCGTATGGCCCGCAGGTGCGCTGGCGCATCCGCCAGCGTCATCCCGAGACCTACGCGCGCGCGGCCGCCGACATCAACGAATCGAAGGTCGATATCGTCTCGGTGCAGCACGAGTTTGGCCTCTACGGCATCTGGGGCCAGACGTTCGAGGACCATCTCGTTCCGTTCCTCGAGACGCTGACAAGACCACTGGTCACCACTCTCCACACGACCCTTCCCGAACCCTCGCCGTCCGTCCGCGCGGCCGTCCGGCGAATCGCCGATCACAGCCGGGCGCTCATCGTCATGGCGCAACGCGCCAGCACCATCCTCGAACAGGAGTACGGCATCGATCCCGGGAAGATCCGCGTGATCCCCCACGGCGTGCCCCCCACTGAGCCGCGAGGGCGCCGGAAGATGAAGCAGCGCCTGAGGCTACAGGACCGCAGCATTATCTCCACCTTTGGCCTCGTCAGCCCTCGAAAAGGACTCGAACATATGGTGCGCGCCATGACCGAGGTGGTCCGCACGCATCCCGAAGCCCTCTACCTCATCGTTGGCAAGACGCACCCCGAGCTTGCGCGCGTCGAGGGCGAGACGTACCGGACGCAGCTCACCAATCTTGTCCACACGTCCGGATTGGACGGCCACGTCGCGTTCGTCGATGAGTATCTCAGCCAGCGAGACATCGTCGACTACCTGCTCGCCAGCGACATCTACATCACGCCCTACCTCGACCCCAACCAGATCACGAGCGGGACCCTCGCCTATGCGCTGGGTGCGGGCAAGGCCATCGTCTCGACTCCGTACCTGTACGCTGACGAAGTGCTTGCGGATGGGCGCGGCCTGCTGGTCGACTTCCGCAGCGAGCGCGGCCTCGGCGAGAGCGTGCTTCGCATCTTGGACGACCCCGAAATGAAGCGTCAACTGGAGCGGAAGGCGTACGACTACGGCCGACGCATGGCCTGGCCATACGTGGGCCGCCAGGTCATGGAGTTCTTTCGTGCGGTCGTAGCGGAGGAGTTGGATGCGCCGAAGCGGCACGTCGTCCGCACCGACCCTTCGATGCGCCCCGCGGCCATAGCGATCGCAGGCAACTCAGATTGATTCGACAACTCCGGCGTCTGATGAAGCCGGTCCCGGCGCTCGGACCCGGCGTGGTGGCGCTCGCCGTGTACGCGCGCGAATGCGAAGGGCATCTGCTCAAACAGCCCGCCGCCGAACAGGGGTACGAGGGCGTCGCCTGCGTCGACGACGCGGCCCGCGCCGTCGTGCTCTACAGCGAGATCTGGCGACGGCACAGGTTCCCCTGGGCGCAGATCGAAGCCGAAGGCCTCCTGCGTTTCACCTGCGCCATGCAGACGAGCGACGGCGCCTTCGCGAACTTCATCGCAGACTGGGACGGCCGCCGGCAACTGGACACGCCGACCTCCCGCCCCGGCAACGGTCCCTGGCACGCACGCGGTATGCACGCGCTGGCGTCCGGCTTCTCCGCCTTCGGCGACGAACGATGTGCCGCCGCCTTCGAGTCCGGATTTGCCGTGCTCGATCAACCGACCCCGTATCTCGATGTTCGCGCCGTCGCGATCCTCGCGGCCCTTGAGTTCTGGCGCGCAACCGGCAGCCGCCACGTCGCCGAGCGTGCAGTCGCCTGGGCGGAGGAGATCGTGGCGGCGCGAATCGGCGACGTGCTGCCCGACCGAGCGGGCGATCCCGACATCCACCTCTGGGGACACCTGCAGGAAGCCGCTCTTGCGCGCATCGGCAGCGAGTTCGGCCGAGATGATCTTGTGCGGGCTGCCGCACGCAGCGCAAACACAGTGCTCGCGCCCGCCGCAGAGGACGCGTTTCCGGCATCGACGTCGTTGGCGTTCGACGTGAGCAGCACGGTGGCTGGCCTCGATGCCGTCGCCACCGCGACCGAAGAAGCCCGCTATCGGGAACTCGCCGGTCTTGCGCGGGCCTGGTTCGACGGTCGCAATGCGGCTGGCGCGCCCGTGTACGAACGCGTCCGTGGCTGTGTGTTCGATGGAATCGACGGCGGCACCATCAACCTCAACTCAGGCGCCGAGTCGAACATCGAGGGGGGCCTCGCCCTGATCGACTCCCTCCCCTGGGACATGTACGATCCGGAGTAGCCCTGACGGCAGCCAGGGATTTGGAGCACGAATCCGCCGCGTGGGCCATTCGCCATCGAACGC
>JACRBR010000302.1 GCA_016213125.1 Chloroflexota bacterium
CCGCGCTCGCGAGCGACGTCGCGTACTCGCGGTGATGCCTGTCGCGGGCGTTGATGGTATCTCCGAGGAAGGTCCTGCCATCCCACGCCAGTACCGCCATGCCTGCCAGCACACAAAGGCCCATCAGCAGGTAACCAAGCTGCACAATCGGCACGATGGGCAGCGCGATATGTGCTTGGAGCATCATGATTGACCCCCTTCTTGCTGTAGAGCACCTGATCGCGCGACCTGTATCGCGACCTCAATCCGGTTGTGCGCGCCGAGCTTGAACAGAATCCGGCGCACATGCCGCTTCACCGCGCTGTTTCTGATCCCCAGCGCCATCTGGATTTCACGGTTGCTGTATGCACGCGCCAGTAAAGCGCATACCTGAGCCTCGCGCGGCGTTAACGCCGGAGGGCGCCGGGTGTCCGGCCCGAGCGGATCCGGCGATGCGTTGACGCGGGGATGTACAAGCCTTGTCGCGCGGATGCGTGAGAGCATCTGGTCGGCCCGCGTGGCGTAGCTCACAACCGCGTCTGCATCGCCGGTCAGCCCGGGAACATGGCGGGGCGGTACCATCACAATCAAGCGTGTCGATGGGCTGATCTTGCGGATGCGCCCTGCCGTATCGAGCCCGCCACCTCCCGGAAGGTTCAGCGCCACGAGCGCAATATCAGGGTGCCGCGCCCGCGCCTCATCCACGGCGTCATTCGTATTGGTAGCTTCCCCGACGACGGCGAAATCGGGCTGCGACGCCAGTAGCTCAGTGAGTCCTGCCCGCAAGACTGGCTCGCCATCCGCAATCAGCACCGTCGTCGTCATCGGTCTATCGGCGTGACCTACGCCGCCTCACACGAGTAAAGCTACGGCGAAGGCCCGCCGGTTGATATCGCGTGAAGCCGCTAATCGGGGCGTGGAAGCCGCTATTGCTGTGTTAGGGGATTGGCACTAGGGAGCCCGGTCGCCGACTTCGATGAGGCCGCTGCGAATGGCGTACCGGACGAGCTCCGCTCGGGTGTGGAGGTTCAGCTTCTGGATTATGTGGCCGCGATGGGCCTCAACGGTGTTGACGCTGATGACAAGCTGCTCGGCGATCTCGCGATTGGAGTACCCGTTTGCGATCAGACGCAGGATCTCCCGCTCGCGTTGAGTCAGCCCATCGTAGTGGGCCTGTTCCTCCCGGCCGGAGCGCACGCGATGCAAGTAGTCATTGAGGAGATACCGGGCGATGGACGGGTAGAAGTATGCCTCTCGCCGGTGGGCTGCCCGTATCGCCGTGAACAGTTCGCTGGGTGTTGCCTCCTTCAGGACATACCCTACGGCCTCGTACTTCATCAGCTCAAAGAAGTACTCGGGGCTGTCCTGGGCTGTGACGGCGAGAACCTCGATACTCGGGTCAGCCTCTCGAATGCGCCTGGTAGCCTCGATGCCGCTGACGTCCCGCAGGGCGAGGTCCATCAGCACAACGTCCGGCTTCAGGCGCAGGGCCGCGCGCACCGCCTCTTCCCCATCCGCCGCCTCTCCTACTACCTCCATCTCGTCGCTTCCCTCGAAAAGGGCTCGGAGGCCCGCACGTACCATCTCGTGGTCATCGACCAGCAGCAGGCGGATCCGCTCGCTCATGGCGCAGCAGCTCCTTCTCGGACCGGCACCGCAAGCCGCACCGATGTTCCACCTCCAGCCCGCGAAGAGACAAGCAGGTCACCGCCGATCAACGATGCGCGCTCGCGCATGCCTTCCAGCCCCAGTCCCTCGCCATTGCCCCGCGCGGGTGCGCCATTGGTCGTGAACCCGATGCCATCGTCATCGACGCGCAGGTGCAGTACTCCGTCCACTTCGCGGATCGTAATCCAGGCGTGGCGCGCGCGAGCATGGCGCGCGATATTGGTGACGGCCTCCTGAGCGATGCGGAAGAACGCCGTTTCAACCTCCCCCGGCAGCCTGCCTTCGCGCCGGCCACGCGCATCTATTTCCAGCATCACTCCCGCTTCGTCGAGCCGGCCCCTCGCAAAGGCCGACACCGCGGCCACAAGCCCCAGGTCGTCCAGGTCGCTCGGCCGCAGGGCGACGATCATCTTTCGGATCTCCCAGAGGACGTCGATCAACAGGCTCCGCACATCACCGATTCGCGTCCGTACGCGATCCATCCCCGCGTCCCTCGCGAGTTCCTCTTGAAGTGCTCCAAGCCGCATCGAAGCTGTCGAAAGCGATTGGACCGGCTCATCATGCAGCTCGCGACCAATCCGGCGCCGTTCCCGCTCTTGCGCGCGGATGACGCTGGCGACGGCGCGTTGAAGCCGTTGGTTCAGTTGTTCCGCGCGCTCGTTCAGTTCCTCGAGTTCCCTGCCACGCTGGATTGCCCGCGCCCGTTCGGACGCTGTTTCGATGATCTCCCGACGCTGGGCGCTTGCGAAGAACATGCCAAGCAACCACACCAGCACGAAGGTGAGACTACTGCCGACCAGCAAGTCGCCGGAGAGGCTTCCCGCCTGCGCGATCGTGGCGATGGTGCTTCCAATGGCTGCGACCAGCACGCCGAGCGCAGGTAGTGGTTCCAGCGTCGCGACCGCGAAGAGCAGGACGGGGATGTAGATCAGGTAGACCTCGTGGTCGACATCGTGCGACGCGTAGACCACCAACGCGTCGAAGAACAGCAAGGAGCACGTCCAGCCGTAGAACGGCCACATGCCACGGCCGAGCAGCCGCCCAAAATACGGGAGATAGGTCGCGGTGTTCCCCAACGCGGCGACGCCAACCAGTAGCCAGACGAGCCCGTGCTCGCTCGCGGTAGTCAGCGAATGGTGCGGAAGTGTCAATGCCGCGACGCCGGCGAGTGTGATCCAGGCCGCGTTTCTTGCTGCGGCGGCTGTCCTCAGCCGGAACCCGGCAAGGAGGTCGCGTTCCTCAGGGCGTTCAAGCACACCGGCCTGCATCGTTGATCCCCAGATTCAGTATCGCTCGCAGTCATGGCGCCGGGGACTAGCGCTTCGATGCGTCTTCGTGGGCCTTTCGATAGGGGACGTACGGTTCTTTGACTAGTGTGCGATCAGGCTTCTTCGGAGGGCGTTAGCGTCTTCGCGCGATACCCGGCGGCCTGTTTGGTGCCTACATTGATAGTGGAGGCGCCGAATGAGCACGATGCCACCTCTGGCCCACGAGTCCTCGTTCCGGCTGCCCCGCCGGGACGCGCGGGCCTCCGTTGCGCTATGGGCCGTCAACCTCCTGCTGGTGCTCGGTGGGATCGGCGCTGGAGCGACCGCGGCGGCCATCGTCTATTTCCTGGCGATTGACATGCAGGGAGCCGAATTCGACGCGCACCGCGGCCTGCTGGCGTTCGTCGCACTCCCCGGCTTGATGACCTTCTTCCTCGCCCTTGCCACGTTCGCAGGCTGGTGGCGCAGGCGAACCGCACTCGCGCGCCCGCGCGAAACCGGGCCTGGCCGGCGGCCCCCCGGACGCCGGTCAGGGCGGTTCTTGGTGCTCTCGGTGACAGCACTCGCCGTGCCGCTGCTGCTGGGGGCGGTGGGTTTCCGGGCCGTGTCATTCATGGAGTCAGCAGAGTTCTGTGCGGCCTGCCATGGGGTGATGGGCCCCCAGGTCCAGGCGCACCAGGTGTCGCCGCACGCCGAGGTCGCATGCACCAAGTGCCACATTGGGGCAGAGGCAGGCCCGGTGGGACCGGGCTCTGGCGAGTACATCAAGGCCAAGATCGGAGGGATGCGGCAGACGCTCTCCGTCGTTCTGAACGACTATGACCGCCCGATCAGGGCGCCCGAGGGGAAGATCCCGCATACGGCCGAGACGTGCGAGGGCTGCCACTCGCCCGACAAGGACTACGGCGTTTCGGTGCGCGTCTACCGTTCCTACCTGCCCGACGAAGACAACACATCACACCGGCGTGTTCTCGCGTTCCGTGTCGGCGGTGGGGATGAAAGCGACAGCGATGTGCCCGCGATCCACTGGCACGCCACCGCGCGTGTCTGGTACACACCAGCCGACGAAACGAAGCAGGAGATCTCCTGGGCCGGCGTCGAGACTGACGAGGGCTTGGTCGAGTGGACCAACCCGAACGCCGGCCCATCCGACCCCGTGTCGAGAAGGTTGATGGACTGCACCGACTGCCATAATCGAATCGGCCACGAGATTCCGTTCCCCGGTGCACTCGTCGACCAGGCGATCAGGGAAGGCCGGCTCGATGCCTCCCTCCCGTACCTGAAGCGCGAAGCCCTCGAACTGCTCGGAGCCGACGGAACGGCAGGGGACATCGACCGTCAGGCCGCCCGCGTGCAATCGCCCGGTTGGTTCGACGAGCTCCGCCGATTCTACGAGCAGGAGTACCCCGAAATCGCCGCCTCTCGCGCTTCGTCGATTGACGCAGCTATCGAGGAACTGAAGCTGATCTCGGCGCAGACGCTTTACCCGGACATGCGCACGAACTGGCAGACATACCCGGACAATTTGCAGCACTCCCTCCCGGACGGCCTTGATCTCGTCGCCGGCGACTCTGCACCCGGCTGTTTCCGCTGCCACGGCACATTGCAGAACAGTGTCACGGGCGAGCTGCTGGCCGGGACCATGGGCGGCGAAGGGTGCCTGGCATGCCACGGGCTGGGCGAAGGCGGGGGTGGCGTCCAGGTGCCGAGCATGCCGGACGATGTTCAGGGGTGCGCGCTGTGCCACGTGAGCGTTTCCGAGGAGGAGGCCGGCCTGTGGCTGGCCGACAATCCGGCATACCACCCTTCACCCCAGTGAGATGCCGCACCCCATCCCGGCGAAGACGCCAACGGCCACACAGAGAAGACGCACCTCCTCGACCTGCGTCTCGCAGGAACGAGATGTGCGTCCACCAAAGGCAAATTGGTCGGGGCGACTGGATTCGAACCAGCGACCTCCTGACCCCCAGTCAGGTGCGCTACCGGGCTGCGCCACGCCCCGACATATGAATCGAAGAGCACTAACCTGAAATCGGTCGTCTCAACGGCTCGAAATCCACAATGCCTATTACGTTCCGCTGGGGGCGAAACAGCGAGATTGAGCCGTGCCACGCCGGTTCCGAGGACATTAGAACACAGGGCGAGATCCACGACAACATCGTGCACTCCCGGGTCACCTTCGGCGCGGGCCAGAACGCCCCGGATCATCGAGATTTATGGAGGCCGTCACCCGGATCGCACGCTTCCGGAACGTTCGTGGCAGGCCCCCGACGTGGCGAAGATCCACCGCGAATGCGTCGAAGGCGTACATCATCGAGCTCGTCGAGAAGTGATCGTTCCTACGCGCTCATGGACTGCATACGTTCCACGGTTTGGGTGTACTCCTCTACCATGTCGAAGATGATGTCCCGGACGGGGCGGATGGCCGTCATCATGCCGGCGATCTGGCCGACGGGGGTGCCGACGAGCTCGGCGGCCTTGGAGTCGGAGTGGGCTTCGCCGGCGCGGTACATGCGGGAGTAGGCCTCGGCGGTGGCCATGAACTGCAGGGGCATGGGGAGGGCGCCGGGGGAGTCGGGGGAGTCCCAGGCGTCGGTCCAGGCGGTGCGGAGCTGGCGGGCGGGCTTGCCGGTCATGGCGCGGGAGCGGACGGTGTCGCGCGAGGTGGCGCGGAGCACCTTCTGCACGGCGAGGGGCTGGAGATCTGACTCCTTGGTGGTGAGCCAGACGCTGCCGGTCCAGACGCCCTGCGCGCCGAGCGCGAGGGCGGCGGCGATCTGGCGACCGGTGCCGATGCCGCCGGCAGCGAGCACGGGCGCGGGGGCGACGGCGTCGACGACCTGGGGCACGAGGACCATAGTGGAGATCTCGCCGGTGTGGCCGCCGGCCTCGGTTCCGGAGGCGACGATGATGTCGACGCCGGCCTCGCGCTGCTTGATGGCGTGCTCGGGCGAGCCGACGAGGGCAGCGACGGGGACACCGTGCTTGTGCGCACGCTCGACGACGTCGGGCGGGGGCGGGCCGAGGGCGTTCACCAGCAGCCGGATGGGGTGCTTGAGGGCGACGTCGACGTGGGACTGGCCGCCGGAGGGAACCCACCCGAGGAGGGACTCGGCGCCCTGCACGCCCTCGGGGAGTTTCGGGACCTCGTACTTCGTGAGGGTGTCCTCGATGAAGTCTCGATGGGCTTGCGGGATCATCGCCTCGAGCTGCTCTTTGGACGCGGTGGCGGCGCCTTCGGCGAGCTTGGCGGGCATGACGATGTCGACGCCGTAGGGCTTGC
>JACRBR010000314.1 GCA_016213125.1 Chloroflexota bacterium
ACACCAGTCAACATCACGAGCATCCTATCACAGAGCACGCTTGCCTTGCATGTGCGGGGATTCCCCCGCTCGCGCAAGCAGATCCGCCGAGTGATACTGAGGCCGTGAGAGCGAGCACACGTGGCTGAGACCAAACCCCCGGACCAGCCTGGAAGCACAACCGGCGGCGGTGGGCCTCAACCTCCACAGGAAGATCGCGGCAGGGTGCGCCTTCCGCGGCGCCAGTCCGGCCCCGAGGTCGAAGGCACCGAACTGGTCCATGGGCGCAAGGCCGGTTCCGTCTATGCGCGCCGCGTCCGCGAGAGCGAGCGCCACTTCGAGCGCGGCGCCGAGGAAGGCACCTACCGCGCCACCAACCGGGCCACTGCCCCCCGCACCCGTGGACAGCGCATCTGGCAGCGCGTGCGGCACGTCCTGGTGGGCGCGCCCATCGCCACCGAGGAGCAAGAGGAACAGCGCCTTCCCAAGTGGAAGGCGCTGGCCGTGTTCTCGTCCGATGCGCTTTCGTCCAGCGCCTACGCAACGGACGAGATCCTTCTCGTGCTCGTCGGGGCCAGCGTCGGCGCGCTCACGCGTTCGATCCCCATCGCGCTGGCGATCTGCGCGCTGCTCGCCGTCGTCACCTTCTCCTACCGGCAGACCATCAGGGCGTATCCCAGCGGCGGCGGCGCCTACATCGTGGCGCGCGACAACCTGGGCGACGTGGCGGGGCTCACCGCGGCGGCCGGACTGTCCGTCGGCTACATCCTGACGGTTGCTGTCTCGATCGCCGCCGGCGTGTTCGCGGTGGTGTCGGCATTCCCCGAACTTGCCGACTTCAAAGTGGCCATCGCCGGCATCGCCGTAGGGGTCATCACCCTGCTGAACCTCCGCGGCATCCGCGAATCCGGCACGATTTTCGCCATTCCGACGTATGGCTTCATCCTCGCCTTCGTTGTGCTCATTGTCGCCGGGTTCATCCGGCTCATGATCAACCCGGACCTGCAGGCGGAGCCCCTCGAGAGCTGGGAGGAGGCCGGCACATCGGCGTTGTCCTGGTTCATCATCCTGCGCGCGTTCGCTTCGGGGTCCGCGGCGCTCACCGGTGTGGAGGCCATCTCCAACGGGATTCCCGCGTTCCAGAAGCCGGAGCCTCGAAATGCTTCCACCACCCTCATGTGGATGGCGGTGATCCTTGGCGTCCTGTTCCTCTGCATCACGATCCTGGCCCACCAGCTGGGCGTGCGGCACTCAACGGAGGTGTCCGCTCCGGCGCAGATCGCGAAGACCGTCTTCGGCGAGACGCCCATCTTCTACCTGATCCAGGCCTTCACCGCCCTCATCCTCTTCCTCGCCGCCAACACCGCCTATGCCGACTTCCCGCGCCTGGGGTCGATCCTCGCGCGCGACCGCTTCCTGCCGCATCAGTTCCTGTTCCGAGGCGACCGTCTGGCCTACTCGAACGGCATCGTCGTGCTGGGCGGCGCATCAGTCGTGCTACTCGTGATCTTCAATGCCAGCGTGAATCGCCTGATACCGCTGTACGCGTTTGGCGTGTTCCTCTCGTTCACCCTGTCACAGAGCGGCATGATCATCCATTGGCTCCGCGTGAAGGAGGC
This sequence comes from Chloroflexota bacterium, assembly GCA_016213125.1. Classification (GTDB taxonomy): domain Bacteria; phylum Chloroflexota; class Dehalococcoidia; order DSTF01; family JACRBR01; genus JACRBR01. The sequence goes on from JACRBR010000314.1 coordinate 1,599, forward strand.
CGGGTGGAAACCCAGCATCGTCGTGAACGGCGTCGGCGCGGTCACCACCGGCATCGTCGCCGCGATCGTCGGGAGCACGAACTTCACCGCCGGCGCCTGGATCTCCATGATCATGATCCTGCTCGTCGCGCTGCTGCTCTGGTCCGTATACAAGCACTACATGGGCGTTGAGAAGAAGCTGCGGATCCCGAAGAACGTCGTCTTTGGGTTCGGCCCGGAGGCGCGCCACGGCCAGGCCGTGCTCGTCCCCGTGGACGAGATCAATCGCGCCGTCCTTCGCACTGTCGACTACGCCCGTTCGATCTCGCCCAACGTCACCGCGCTGCACGTCACCGACGACGTCGAGGAGGCCAACGAACTCCGTCGGGAATGGGAGTCGCGGGTCCTCGATGTCCAGCTCGTCGTGATCGATTCGCCGTACCGGTCGTTCGTGCGGCCCGTGCTGTCCTACGTCGACGCGCTGGACCGGGCCGACCCGGGCCAGTACGTAACCGTGGTGCTGCCCGAGTTCCGGACGCCCTGGCCGTGGCAGCGCTTCCTGCACAACCAGTCGGCCCGCCGCCTCAAGAACGCGCTCGTCGAACGGCCCAACACGGTCATCGTAGAAGTGCCCTACCATCTCGCGGGCAACGGCCCGGACGAGATCCCCGAGGCGACGGAGTAGGCCTGGGATCGTGGGTTGTGGCGGACGCAGAAAGACCAGGGCGCCTAGTCTTGTGACGGGGATTTGTCACGCCCTGGTCTCTCTAGAAGAAGCCCCGGCTCCGTGTGTGCTCTTCACGCAGCGGGTTTGCCTTACAAGGGCAGTATCGGCTCCCCCTGTTAAAGAAGAATGAGTCCGGAGATAAATTCCCGTCGTTGACATCGATTCTTTGCGCCGAATCCCGACGAGCCGGTATGCGCGCGCAACCGCCGCCGGGCCCCCGCAGTTGTGTTGATATAGTGACTCCGCGACCAGCCCGCCACCGGGAGAGTACGAAGTGAGTCCCAGGCCAACGTGGATCCTCCTCCTGCCGGTGGTGGCCGTGGCTGCCGCCCTGCTGGCGATCCTCGCCCTGGATGTGGCCAAGGGCGGTTCGGCGCAGCCGGGCCGGCCCCTGGGCGAGGCCAAGAATCAGCGCTTTCCCTACCAGGCGCCCACCGCTACGCAGATCGGCGCGCAACCGACCCCGAAGCCGCGGCCATCGGTCACGAGCGGCGGCGGGCGGCCCGGCAACCCCGCCGACCGCGACATCAAGCGGCGGACCGATCTGCTGCTCCTGCTGGAGGCGGCAGGCCGGTTCAAGCAACAGAACGGCTCCCTGCCCACGACCGAAGACAAGGTCCAGTCCCTGTGCGCGTACGAAACTCTGGACCAGGGGTGCGCCTTCGAGGACGTGCTCTCCCCGCTGCCGATCGATCCGCTCGGAGCGCCGGTCGAGAACGGGTACTGGTACTCCTCCAACGGCCAGAAGGCGAAGTTTTACTCCTCGCTCGAGGTTGAGATCCCCGAGGACCAGCGCTGCCCCACGGAGGATGCCGAGCTGAAGAAGCGGGCCTACCTCATCTGCGTCGAGACGCCGTAACCACGCAGCGGGCATCCACCGCCGGCCCGCAACGTAACGCCGGGCGGGCCGCGCGCACCATACTCACGAGGTTCACGCGATAGACCTCGTGATAAAGTGGTGACCAACACTCAGAAGGACGGAAGATGGCCATCGATATCTTTAGCCAGCGCGCGAAGAAGGACCGCCAGGAGCACGGCGACCGCCTGCCACCAGGGCAGAAGCTCACGGACGGCTGGCCGGTCCTGCACTACGGCGGGATCCCCACAATCGATCTTGCGACGTGGAAGTTCTCGATAGTCGGCCTGGTCGAGGACGAGGTCCACCTCACGTGGGAGCAGTTCATGGCGCTCCCCCAGACCACGCTGCGGTCCGACATCCACTGCGTGACACACTGGAGCAAGTTCGACAACGACTGGACAGGCGTGGCAATCGCCGACTTCATGAAGCAGGTCGCGATCAAGCCGGAAGCGAAGCACGTCATGCTGCACAGCTACGGCGGCTACACGACAAACATCTCGCTCGCGGAGCTGATGGACAGCGGCGTCATCCTCGCGCACTCGCACAACGGCGAGCCGCTGGAGAAGCAGCACGGCTGGCCCCTGCGCCTCGTCGTCCCGAAGCTGTACTTCTGGAAGAGCGCGAAGTGGGTGCGCGGCATGGTGCTGATGCCCAACGAGAAGCCCGGCTTCTGGGAGATGTACGGATACCACATCCACGGCGATCCGTGGACCGAGGAGCGCTACTCGTAGGCGAGCGTCGTTCCGGCGGCGCGGACATGCTCGCCTATCGCGCGCCTCTCCCTGCCCAGCTTGATTCGGGGATCGGCGGGCTGTAGGTTTCAGCGAACGCTGCGCACGCGATACCTGCCCGGTTTCGGGGTGATCTTGCCTTCCTTTGCCATCGTCCCGCACAAGGTCTCGACGCGGTTCACGGATCCCATCGTGTCGCCGCTGGCCAGCATCGGCGTGACGCCGAACATGATCTCCGTCGCGGGGTTCGCCGGTAACGTCGCCGCGGCCGTGCTCGCCGCGTCCGGCTACTTCATCGCCGCGGGCATCCTGATGCTCATCTTCAGCGCCCTCGACCTCCTCGATGGCGCCCTCGCGCGGAAGACCGGCACCGTCACGAAGTTCGGGGCCGTCTTCGACTCCGTCCTCGACCGCCTGTCCGAGGCGGCCGTGCTGGGCGGCCTGCTCTACCACTTCACGCAGGTCGGCGATCACACGATGGAGGTCGCCCTCTGCTACGCCGCCGTCGTCGGATCGATCATGGTGAGCTACACCAGGGCGCGGGCGGAGGGCATCGGGCTGGAGCTGCGCGAAGGGCTCTTCACCCGGGCCGAACGCGTGCTGCTGCTGGCGGGCGCGCTGATCCTGGCGCCGCTGCTGTACGACGACATCGTCCTCATCGCCCTCTGGATGCTTGCCGTATTCTCGCTGTTCACCGCGGCCCAGCGCGTGTTCGCTGTCTGGCAGAAGCTGAACGCCGGGGCCGGGGCCGATCCCGCATGACCACGGCCGCCACTATCGAACCAGCTCGCTCAGCGCAGGCAGCGAACCCCGACGTTATCGCCCGCATCCTCAACTACGACTTCACGCAGCCGCTTGCCTTCGTCGCCCTCGCGATCGTGTACCTCGCGACCCGCGCGCCGTTCATCAACACGGGCTACGGCACAGACCCCGATGCCTGGCGCGTCGCCATCTCCGGCTACTGGCTCTGGGATCACCATGAGTTCTACCCGTCGCGCCTTCCCGGCTACCCGGTGCACGAGCTGGCGACGGCCGTCGTCATCAAGGGCGGCTGGCTCGCGACGAACTCGCTGACGGTGCTGGTGTCGCTGCTCGGGCTCTGGTTTTTCGCGCGCCTGGTCCAGCTGCTGGACATCCCGAACAGGGCCGTCGTCGTCATCGCCTTCGCCTTCACGCCGCTCATCTGGATCAACAGCATGACCACGATGGACTACATGTGGTCGCTCTCGTTCGTCCTTGGCGCCTACTATTTCCTCCTGCTGGAGGGAACCAGCCGCGCCGGCTTCATGCTGGGTCTTGCCGCGGGTTGCCGCCTGCCCGCGCTCGCCATGCTCGTGCCGTTCGTCGTGTATCTCTGGCGCGACGACCGTCGCGAAGAGATCCGCGACCTCGTGACGTGGACCGTCTTCGTGCCCGTCGTCGCCTATGCGCCCATCGCCTGGAAGTACGGATTTCTCTTCCTGAACTTCTACGACGCGAAGGTGGACGTGCTGAATGTGCTGCGCCTCCTGGGCAAGGACACGTTGGGGCTACTCGGCTCGATGGCTGTACTCGCCGCCGCCGCCGTCTCGCTGCCGCGCCTCGCCCGGCTGCCCTCGGACTTCCTGCGCGACAAGAACGTCACCGTCTGGATTCTGGCCATCGGGATCGGGGTCGTCGTGTTCCTCCGCCTCCCGCACGAGGCCGCCTACCTGCTCCCGGTCTACCCCTTCGGCTTCCTGGTAATGGCGAAGTACTTCCAGCGCTGGGTCCTGACGGGCGCGGTCGCCGTCATCATCCTCGCGGGGTTCGTCGACCTCACGTCGCCGGGCGACGAGATCACGTCGGAGACGTTTACGAACGCCGAACTCGGCAGCGGGCTGATCCTCTCGAACCAGGATACGCAGGAGCTCCAGCGCACCTTCGTGCGGGATCTCGCCAACCAGCAGGTCCCGAACCGCAGCATCGTCAGCCTTGGCTTCATCTACCCGCAGTTCGTCATCCGCAACCGCGATGATCTGGAGCTGGGGATACTGGAAAAGGACAGGGGCTCGATCAGCCAGCTCAGCGACAAGGGTAAGGCCACCAACAGGGAACGAGACATCACGTATGTCTGGCTCCTCGACTGGGACGCGTTCGAGGAGTACCGCGCGCAGGGGTTCACGCTCTTCCACACGCTCGATTCCGGCCGCAGTACGGCCGGGCTCTACGACTACCGCCCCGCCCTCCTCGGGTCGACCGCCATCGACCTGGGCCGCGGCCCCTCCGGCGGGTCCGGCGCCGCCCGGACCGATCGCTAGAAACCCGCGAAGGTTATTGCACGAACCGTGCAAATAGTAGTATCATCGCCGCTGTGAAGACGGCTCCACCGCCCGCACCGCCCGCTGACACCTCCACCGACGGCCGATCCGCCCGCCGCGAGCGCACCCGCACCGCCATCGCCGACGCGATGCTGTCCCTGATCGAGGATGGCGACCTGCGGCCGACGGCCCCCCGCGTCGCCGAGCGCGCGGGGGTATCGCTGCGTTCGGTCTTCCAGCACTTCCAGGACATGGAGGCCATCTACGCTGCCGTCGCCGAGCGTCAGATCGAGCGCATGCTGGCGACCGCGAAGTTCATCGCGCGCGAGGGCCTGCTGGGAGACCGCATTCGCGCGTTCGCTGCCGAGCGCGCCCGCCTCCACGAAGCGGTAACGCCGGTCCGCCGGGCCGCCCTTCTGATCGAGCCGTTCTCTCCCGGGATCGCAGAGCGCCTGCGCTGGGTCCGGGATCTCGGCGGCATCGAGGTGGCGAAGGTGTTCCGCCTCGAGCTTGCCCAGCTGCCCACGAAGGACCGCCGTGACGCGCTCGAGGCGCTGACCGTCGCCGCAAGCTGGTCCGCGTGGGAAGCACTGCGCGCGCACCAGGGCTTGTCCCCGGCGCAGGCGGAGCGCGTCGTACGGCGGACGGTGGAGGCGCTGCTGGAGAAACATCCCGCGATGAAGGAGCCAGCGCGATGACCTCCCTTTCGAGCGCGATCGGCCGGGCCTGCGGGCTGGCCATGTTCATCACCACCGGAGTGGCTGTCGGACTGGCCTGCGCCAGCGCCTCGAAGCGCGTCGCCGCTGTCGTCCACGCGGACGACATCCCGACCGCCTACACACCGGGCGGAGGCTGGCGCGGCGCCATGCCCCCGCCCGTCCTCGCCGCCTGCACCGAACCGCCCGCTCCCGGCGCGCCCGACCTGCGCGGCCTGTGGAAGGCGTACGCCGTCGAGCAGGGCGGCAAGCCTGTCACGAACCATCCCCTGAACGACCACATCGAACGCATCGAGCAGTGCGGCGACCGCGTCGTCATCACCAGCGAACCCGTCATCCACGACATGCGCGCCGATGGCATCCTGGAGCACGGCGTGAACGACGTCGCGGCGGCGAACTTCACGCCCATCCGCGTCGCGGCGATCTTCTCGGAAGGACGGCTGGAGCTGTACCCGGGCGGCATCCAGCCCGGCGCGGCCCCGCTCGTCACGCGCGAGATCGTCGATGGCGAGCTGATACTCAACTACGTCGTGTTCAAAGTGACGATGCGGCGCATGCACGACGCGGCGGATGGACCCCGCAGCAGGCAATGAGAACGAACAGCGGAAAGGTGACCTCATGAACGCCCTTCGAACGCCCGATGAACGGTTCGCGAACCTGCCCGGGTACACCTTCAACCCCCACTACATCCAGGTCGACGGCCTGCGGATGCACTACATCGACGAAGGGCCGGTCGGCGCAGAGACGGTGCTGCTGCTGCACGGCGAACCATCGTGGGCCTACCTCTACCGAAGGATGATTCCCATCATCGCCGGCGGCGGCCTCCGCGCCATCGCCCCCGACCTCATCGGGTTCGGCCGCAGCGACAAGCCCGACTCGCAGGACGACTACACGTACCAGGCGCACGTCGACTGGACGACATCGTTCGTGACGCAGCTCGACCTGCGCAACATCACCCTCGTATGCCAGGACTGGGGCGGCCTCGTCGGCCTTCGCGTCGCCGCCGAGCACCCGGAGCGGTTCGCCCGGATCGTCGCCGCTAACACCTTCCTGCCCACCGGCGATAGCCCGCCCGGCGAGGCGTTCCTGCGCTGGCAGACCTTCTCCCAGACCGCGCCATCGCTGCCCATCGGCAACATCGTCCGCGGCGGATGCAAGACCGAACTCTCGCCCGAGGTCATCGCCGCCTACGACGCATCGTTCCCCGACGACACGTACAAGGCGGGGGCGCGCAAGTTCCCCGCGCTGGTGCCCACCCGCCCCGACGATCCGGCGTCGGCCGCGAACCGCAAGGCATGGGAGACGCTGGGCGCGTGGGAGAAGCCGTTCCTCTGCGCGTTCAGCGACGAAGACCCCATCACGCGCGGAGCCGCCCGCGCATTCCAGTCGCGCGTGCCCGGCACAAAGGGCATGCCTCACACGACGATCAAGGGCGGCGGCCACTTCCTGCAGGAGGACAAGGGCGAGGAACTGGCGCAGGTCGTCGTCGACTTCATCAGGCAGACGCCGATAGCGGGCAAGTAGCCGGGAACGGAGCGAACAGCGATGCCCCACATCAAGCCGACTCGGGACCAGATCACCCGCCTCGCGCAGAGCGCGGACGAAGGTCCGGTTGTCATGCTCAACCTGCTGAGGTTCGCGCCCGCGGCCGCAGGCGATGCCGGCAAGACCGGCGCGGACTCATACGAGACCTACGGCGAGAAGATGCGCGCGATCATGGCCCCGCGCGGCATCAAGCTGCTCTGGCAGGGGCGCGGCGACCAGGTGCTCATCGGCGACGACGACGCCGACGCCTGGGACATGGTGCTCCTCGTCGAGTACCCGTCACGCAAGGTGTTCCTGGAGATGGGCGCCAGCAAGGAGTACGAGAAAGTCGGCGAGCACCGCACCAGCGCCCTCGTCGATTCGCGCCTGCTGGCCTGCACCGAGCAATTCCGCGCGAAGTGATCGCGCGTGGCAGGAAACCGTCCTGCACATGCACAACCATGGGCTAAGCCTGCGAGGAGCGAGCAAACTTGGCGTACTGGGATCGGATTCTCACCACACGGGTCACCCGGCGGCGGATACTGCGCGGGGCTGGAGTCGCGGGCGCGGCGGCCGGCGCGATCTGGATCGCCGGCTGCAGTGACGGGAAGACACCGGTCGATGGCATCACGCCGCTGGCCGGCACACCGTCCGCAGGCGACCCAACGAAGCCCGACTACGCGAATCCGCTCGATCCCCCGATCGCCGGCGGACGCTACCAGGCGGTCGCGCCCGCCCCGTTCGATTCGTTCGACCCCCACCGGGCCGTCGGGGCGTCCACCGCCGTCTTTCCGCGCATCTACAACGTCCTCGTCCAGCAGTCGGCCCAGCGTCCGCAGGTCTCGGTGTTCGACCTCGCGGAGTCGCTGGAGAATCCCGACGATGTGACCTGGATCTTCAAGATCCGGCCCGGCGTCCGCATCGGCCCGAACGATCTCGGCGTGCCGGAGCGGGATCTCGACGGCGACGACGCCGTCGCGACGTTCGAGCGCATCAAGGCGATCCCGGAGGCGCCCAACGGCGCGTTCGTAAAGGAGTTCCTCGCGGGTGTGACGGCTGGCGGCGGCGCGATGACCCTCACCACTACAAAGCCGTACGCGTGGCTGCTCAGCCGCGTCGGCAACTTCGTCAACACCATCCCACCCCGCGAGCTGATCGCAGACGAGGCCTCCATCGCGAAGCTGCTCGACCGGAGCGCCGGCGCCGGACCGTACCGCCTGGCCTCCTCGTCCGAGGGCGAGGCTGCCAGGCTCGAGCGGAACCCTTCGTTCTACGCGAAGGACAGCGCCGGGACGCAACTGCCGTACCTCGAGGGGATCGACATCCGGACCATCACCGACCGTTCGGCGTGGCGAACCGCCTTCGTCAACGGCCAGGTGCACCAGTACACCGCCGAGGGCAAAGCCGAGATCGATGCGCTCTCCAGCGACTTCTTCGTCGTCAAGGACCCGCTGGCGCAGTTCGTCCCTGTGGCCATGAACCCGGAGAAGCCGCCTTTCAACGATCCGCGTGCCCGGCGTGCCGTCTCTCGCGCCATCAACCGCCAACAGTTCGTCGACCGCATCTACAGCGGCGATGCCAAACCAAACGGTCTCGTGCACTGGCCGGCCGGTGAAGACTCCTACGCGTTCAGCGCGCAGGAGCTCGAGGAGCTTCAGCCGTTCGACGTGGCGGAGGCTCGCAGCCTCGTCGAAGCGCTGGGCGGCCTGAAGGTGAAGCTGGTCTATCCTGCGGCGACGAACGTCGCCCTCCACTCCAGCCACGTACCGATCTTCGTCGAGCAGCTGAAGGCGGCAAACATCGACATCGACGACTCCCCGCTCGAGTTCACGGCATGGCTGGCGACGTACCGTTCCCGCGATTACGAGATGAGCCTTGGCCTGACGCAGGTCATCGAGACGCCAGAGCAGCCGCTGAACTGGCACACCTCCAACGGACCGCTGGGCGACCGCTCATTCGGCGTGGGCATCGGCGACCCGGACATCGATAAGGCGATCGAGAACACCAAGACGATCCTCGACGTGGACGCGCGGGTGAAGGCCGTGCGCGATGCCCAGAAACTGATCTACGCGAAGGACCCGACGTTCCTGCCCCTGGTCAGCGGCTACAACTACAACGCCTACAGCAACAAGGTGCACAACCTGCCCGCCGGCATCGGGGCGACGGCGCTCTTTGTGCACTCCGTCTGGATCGAAGCCTGATTCCCGCAACAACGAAGGAGGACGCCATGGCCGGATTCGATGTCATTCTGCTGGGGACCGGCAGCCCCCTGCCCAACGCCGATCGCTGCGGCGCCGGTCAGGTGATCCTGTCCGGCGATCAACGCATCCTCGTCGACTGCGGCTGGGGTGTCGCGCGCCGCCTCTTCGCCGCCGGCGTGGCCCCGCCCATGGTGGACACGGTCGTGTTCACGCACATGCACTCCGACCACATCACCGAC
>JACRBR010000305.1 GCA_016213125.1 Chloroflexota bacterium
CCCCTTCGCCATTCCGGTGGGCCGGGCACGGCTCATCGGCACCCCCGAACCGGACGACCGGCCCTGTGCTCCCGGCAGCGGCGATCCTACGCTGGTAGAGACGGGAGGAGCGAGCCATGTCATTCACGGCGCTCATCTTCAAGAACCTGCTCCGCCAGCGCATCCGCACGTCGCTGACGGTCGTCGGCATCGGGCTTGGCATCGCGACGGTGGTGGCGCTGGGGTCGGTCGTCGGCGGGATGAAGCAGACGGCGGGGCAGATCCTGACGGCGTACGGGTCCGACTTCATCGTCGCGGAGAAGGGCGCCTCGGACCTCTCCTTCAGCAACGTTGCCGAAGCAGACCAGGCTACGCTCGCGGAGTATCCGGGCGTGGCCGGCACGCTGGGCATCCTGCTGCGTCTGTCGAAGGTCGGCGGCAACCCGTACTTCGTCACCGTGGGGATGACGGCGGTCGATGTGGAAGCTGCCGGCATCGACTTGCGGGAGGGGACGCTGTACTCGTCCGGCGCGCGCGATGAGATCCTGCTCGGCACCCACGCGTCCAACGATCTCGACGCCGGCGTGGGTGACTCGGTGGTCATCGACGACCAGACCTTCCACGTGGTGGGGCTGTTCAAGTCGTCGAACCTGTGGCAGGACAGCGGGGCCATCGCGCCCCTGGCGACGGTGCAGGAGCTGGCGAACAAGGCCGGCGTCGTGACCTTCGTGTACGTGCGCGTAGCGGAAGGAGCCGACCCGGAGGCGGTGGCGGCCGGTATCCGCGACGACTTCGCGCTGCTGACGACCGTCGCCAACGTGTCCGAGTACTCCCGCGTGGATCAGGGGATCGAGATCATGGACGCGCTGAACCTGGCCGTGCAGGCGCTGGCCGTCGGCATCGGCGCGATCGGCGTGATGAACACGATGGTGATGTCGGTGTACGAGCGCACGCGCGAGATCGGCATCCTGCGCGCGGTGGGGTGGAGCGACAACCGCGTGCTGCGGATGATCGTCGGCGAATCGCTGATTCTGTGCGCGATCGCGGCGGTGGTGGGCGCGCTTGCGGGCGTGGCGGCGTCGCGTGCGGTGCTGCTGATCCCGGCGGTGCAGTCGCTGCTGACGCCGACGTACACATCGGACATCTTCGTGCGCGGTCTGGTGGTGGCGCTGGCCGTGGCGCTGGTGGGGGCCGCGTACCCGGCGGTGCGGGCGATTCGGCTGGTGCCGATGGAGGCGCTGCGCCATGAGTAGCGGGCACATCATCGAGGCGCGGGGCCTGGTGAAGAAGTTCGAGGGCGGGCTCATCCCGGCGCTGCAGGGGGCGGATCTGCTGGTCGACCCCGGCGAGTTCGTGGCGATCGTGGGACCTTCCGGGTGCGGCAAGTCGACCCTGCTGCACATCATCGCGGCGCTGGACCGGCCGGACGAGGGGTCGGTGGTGGTGAACGGGCACGAGCTGTCGCGCGAGCGTCATCTCGACCACGTGCGTGGCCACGACGTGGGGCTGATCTTCCAGATGCACAACCTGCTGCCCACGCTCTCGGCCAGCGAGAACGTCCAGGTGCCGATGTTCGAGATCAAGCTGGGCGCGCGGGCGCGCCGCGCGCGCGCGGACGAACTGCTGGAACTGGTGGGCCTGAAAGGAAAGGCGCGCCAGCGGCCTACGCAGCTCTCCGGCGGCGAGCGTCAGCGCGTGGCCAACGCCCGGGCGCTGGCGAACGAGGCGCCGATCCTGCTGGCAGACGAGCCGACGGGCAGCCTGGACTCGAAATCCGGCGAGCACGTGCTCTCGTTGCTGGAGCGCCTGCGCACGGAGCGCGGGCTGACGATTGTGATGGTCACCCATGCGATGGAGATCGCCGCACGCGCGGACCGCATCGTCCGCATGCTCGACGGCCGCGTTGTGGGGGATGAGCGTCTGCGCGAAGCGCCGGCTGTGCGTACTGCGGCATCCGTCTGGTGAACTACTAAGGTTCTAGGTTCTAGGTGTTAGGTTCTAGGGTCGTAACAAGCGGCCCTTCATCACTGCAAGGAGGCTCCAGGTGACGAAGATCAACTCCCACAAGGATCTCGTGGTCTGGCAGAAGGCGATGGATCTGTCGATCGAGGTCTATCGGCTGACGTCGGAGTTTCCAGCCACGGAGACGTATCGCATGACATCGCAAGTCACCAGGAGCGTCGTCTCCGTACCCGCTAACATCGCCGAAGGACGAGCCAGGAGCACGCGCAAGGACTTCGCGCACTTCCTCGCCATCGCCCAGGGTTCGCTCGCTGAAACCGAAACGTACCTGCTCCTCGCCATCCGCCTGAAGTACATTACGCCTTCCCAAGCCACCCCAGCGCTGGGCTTGATCGACGAGGTAGGCCGCATGTTGACGACGTTCCGCGGGCGGATGAGTCCTAGAACCTAAAACCTAACACCTAACACCTAGCGGAAGAGATCCGAGACGCCTTCGCCGGTGTGGATGCGGGTGATGGCGTCGCCGAGGAGGTGGGCGACGGAGATCACGGTGATCTTGTCGCGCTGCTTGTGGGGCGGCAGGGGGATGGTGTCCGTCACGACAAGCTCTTCGATGAGGCCGTCGTCGCAGATCTTCTCCACCGCGCGGTCCGACAGGATCGGGTGCACGCACGTCGTGGTGACGCTACGCACGCCGTTCTCGCGCGCCACGCGCGCGGCGGCGATGATGGTGCCGCCGGTGAGGATCTCGTCGTCCGGGATGATGACGTCGCGCCCCTCGACGTCGCCGATGAGGGCCATCGACGAGATCCGCTCGTCGTTGCCCATGCGTTCTTTGTCGAGGACGGCCAGCGGCGTGTCCAGCAGGCGGGCGAGATCGCGGGCGCGCTTGGCCCCGCCCACGTCCGTGGCCAGGACCGTGGTGTGGGAGAGATCGCGGCCCTTGAAGTGCCGTCCGATCAGATACAGCGCGGTCAGCTCGTCGACGGGGATGTTGAAGAACCCCTGGATCTGCCCGGCGTGCAGGTCGACGGTGAGCACGCGGTCCGCGCCGGCGGTCTCGATGAGGTTGGCCAGGAGGCGGGCGGTGATGGGCACGCGCGGCTGGTCCTTCTTATCGCTGCGGCCGTAGCCGTAGTAGGGGATGACGGCGGTGATTCGGCCGGCCGACGCGCGCTTGAAGGCGTCGATCATGATCAGCAGCTCCATCACGCTCTTGTTCACGGGGGAGCTGAGGGGCTGGACGATGAAGACGTCCTTCGAGCGGACGTTCTCCAGGATGCGGACGAAGATGTTCTCGTTGCTGAACTCGAAGACCTCGCACTGGCCGAGGGGCATTTCGAGGGAGGCGCAGATGTCCTGGGCAAGCCTCGGGTGGGCATTGCCCGTGAAGACGGCAAGGTCCTGGTACTGCATCTGGTCGCCCCGTCGGTGCGTGTGTGTTGGCTGCATCGCCCAGCTCCGCTGCAAACCGACCGAACTATAGCAGCTTCACAACGTAGGCGGCCGCGCATGCGTGCGGCGGCTTCGCGTGGGGCCGGCCACGGCTGTACGCTGCGGGCGATGACGGCCGCTGCATCCGGCTCCGCGACCCCCGAACTTCCAGTGCGGGCGTGCTTTCACCCGCCCGAGGGTGCGCTGCGCGTCGATCTTTCGCCGGAGGAGATCTCGCGGGCGTTGGCTGACCCGAAGGGGCTGGTGTGGGTGGATATCCACGCGGACGGGCGCGATGAGGGCGAGCTGGTCCTGCGCGACATCTTCCACTTCCACCCGCTGACCATCGATGACTGTTACAACACGCTGATCGACCCGCCGAAGGTGGACGACTACGGCGACTACCTGTTCATCATCGTGCACAACGTGGTGTACGATGCGGAGCTGCAGCGGCTTTCGACGAACGAGCTGAACCTGTTCGTCGGGGCGAACTACGTGGTGTCCGTGCACCGATCTCCCGTGCGTGCGGTGGAAGAGGTGCGGCGCTGGGCGCTGCAGGAGACGCCGGTGCTGCAACGCGGGCCGGGATTCCTGGCCCACAGCCTGATCGACGTGGTGGTGGACGACCTGCACCCGGTCGTCGAGGCCATCGACGATCAGGTGGCGGCGGTCGAGGAGCGCGTCATCGAGCGGCCGGAGCAGGCGACGCTGCAGGAGGTGCTGCGTTTGAAGCGCAACGCGCAGCGGCTGCGGCGCTCAATCACGCCCCAGCGCGACGTGGAGAACCGGTTCGCGCGGGGGGAGTATCCGCGGCTGATCCCGCCGGAAGCGATCATGTACTTCCGAGACATCTACGATCACACGGTGCGGGTGGCGGAGACCATCGAGAGCGTGCGCGACCTGGCGGACGGGGCGCTGAACACGTACCTGTCGTCGGTGAACAACCGGATCAACGAGGTGATGAAGACGCTGGCCATCGTGGCGGTGGTGTTCCTGCCCCTGACCCTTATCGCCAGCATCTACGGCACGAATTTCGAGGACACGTTTCCGGCGTACGGGTGGGGGCCGGGCTTCGCGGGGATGATGGTGACGATGGTGGTCATCGGCGTGGCGCTGCTGGCGTTCTTTCGCTGGCGGCGATGGTTCTAGATATGGAGAGCGCCGCGACCGAACCGCTGCGCGAACGGCTACGCATCATCGCGTACAGCGACTACGTGTGTCCGTGGTGCTACATCGGCCTCCAGCGCATCGAGCAGCTGGAGCGGGAATTCCCGGTGGCCGTGGAGTGGCGGCCGTTCGAGCTGCACCCGGAGACCCCGAAGACGGGCGCGCAGCTGGCGGGCCGGTTGGGTTCGCGGGAGCGCGCGCGGGCGTACCGCGACAACATCATCATGCTGGCTGGCGAGTCCGGGCTGGAGATGCGGATGCCCGGCGTCGTCGCGAACTCGCACCTGGCGCTGGAGGCGGCGGAGTTCGCGCGCGACCATGGCGGATTCGAGGCGTACCACCGGGCGCTGTTCCGCGCGTACTTCGAGGAAGGCCGCGACGTGGGCGATGCGGAGGTGCTGTGCGAGATCGCGCGCGCATGCGGCGTGGATGACCAGGGGCTGCGGCAGGCGCTGGCCGACGAGCAGTACGCCTCGCGCATCGACGAGATCACGCGGCGCGCGCGGGAGGACGAAGTGCTGAGCACGCCGACGTTCGTATTCGAGACGGGCGTGGACGGCGGATTCCGCCTGACGGGGGCGCAGGACTACGCCGTGTTCGCCAGCGTGACGGAGCGGATCCTGGCACGGCGAGCACGCGCGGACGGGGCGCAACAATAGTTACGCGCGTTTCTCCGCACGGAAGTTGGCTATCAAAACAAAGAAAAACTTGACGGCCAGTATCTTTGGTTACGAACGCGTTAAGGTCCGTGGCCCGCGTCTGAGGATTCGTCAGCCAGATTCAACATGTGCAGTGGATTTCGTGAATATGAATCCGGTTCAGATTCAAATTGGGCGGTTTTGGGGGGTTGACACCCGGGGATCAGGGTGATTTCATAGGCGTCACTGGTGGTTCTGTCCTAATCCCCCGCCACG
>JACRBR010000308.1 GCA_016213125.1 Chloroflexota bacterium
CGACGGTGATTCTGCGCTGCATGAATTCGCGCAGTCGTCGTACGGCTCCCTCGGCCAGCGCCCCCGCGCCAAGCCCGGCCGCTACCAGCGCCGCGCCCCCGTCCGCGGCCGCCGCTGATAACCAGATCCGTAGGGGCGAGGCACTGCCTCGCCCAGCAGCCGTCGCTGGCGTGCCAGGGGCGACTCAAGTAGCCGCGTAGCTTTAGCTGCGCCCGCGCGTCTTGGGTGGCCGGTGTCCGGCGTAGCTGCGTAGCTTCAGCTGCGCCCTGCGTATCGGCGGCTACACCCGCTGTCGCCGCAGCCCCGACGCCACGCCCGCCAACCCCGCCGCCGCCAGCGCCATCCCGAGGATCCCCCGCACCATCGCGTCGCGACCGCTGCCCGCGAACGCACCCGCGTTCGGCAGCCCGCTGGCGGTCTCCCGGGGCGGCACGTTGCCCGTCGACGGCCGGTCGGGCCCGTGTGGCTGGCCGGGTGGCAGCAGAGCCTCCACTGTGCTCACGAAGGTCGGCGTCGCCCCGGCAGGTGTGCGCGTCGGCGGCAACGGCGTCACCAAGCCCTCCGTCACGACCGTCGTCGTCGGCGACGACGTCGCCGTGCTCGTCGATGTGACCGCAGGTGTGTTCGTCGCCGCAGGCGTGTTGGTGGACGACGGCGCGGGCGTGTTGGTCGGTTCTGCCGTCGATGTTTCAGTCGCCGGCGGCGTGTTCGTAGGCGTGCTAGTCGGCGTGTCCGTGGGCACAGCCGTCGCCGTATGCGTGCTCGTGAACGTTGCTGTGGCGGTCGGCGTCGCCGTCGCGCAGAGCATGTTCACGGTCACCACGTCACTGTCGTCGATGACGGTGTACGTGCCCGCTCCGCTCCGCCTGTACATGACGATCGTGCCCGTGGCCACCAACGAGCCCGAGCCGGAGCGCTCGTACAGCAGCCAGTAGCTCTGGTGCCCCAGGTGCCCGGGCCCGAAGTCGAAGTAGAACGTCTGCAGGATGTGCTCGCCGTTGATCGTCACGTCGACGACCACCTTGCGATCCTCGCTGCCGCCGATGTACTCGCCCTCCGTCGTCCACGCCGCGCAGTCCCCCGCGGTCGCGACCTGCGTATGATGCGCGAGGGCGATCCCCGGCTGCGCCAGAAACAAGCCTGCTCCCGTGGCGAGAAGGGACAGCCCCAGTGCGATGCGTACGATTCCGTTCGTGCGTGTTGGCGCCATGGTTGGTCTCCTGCCCGGCGATTCAGGGGCAGGATGTCGCGGGATGCCCGCGCCAACAATCAGGGTTGCGCCCTAAGTTGCGATAGCCAGGGTTAACCACGCCTTCGCGATTGCGGGGATTCCCCTATGCCTGCGATGCAATGGCCGGAGACGGGAACGGCCCCCGCACCTGCTCCCACGCCCGGGCCGCCCGCAGCGCCGCCGCTTCGTCCCAGCGCCGTCCCACGAACGAGATGCTTGCGGGCAACCCCGCCGGCGTGAGCCCTGCCGGCACCGCCACCACCGGCTGCCCCGTCACGTCGAACGGCATCGTGAAGATGTGATGCCGCCCGCCAATCGCCGGGTCGCGCGCCTCTTCGACCGTCGGCGCCGTCATCGGCGACGTCGGCACCGCCAGCACATCGACCCCATGTGCGTCCAGCACCGCGTCCGCCTCGCCCCCGCGCGCCGCCGCGAGTGTCCGCATCGCCGAGGCGAACACGTGCGCCGGGATGTTCTGCCCCACGTCCAGCAGCGCCGCTACATCCGCACCGTACTCGTCGCGCCGCGACGGGAATGTCGGCTGGTGATACGCTGCCGCGTCCACGACGATGATCGCCAGCGCCGCCTGCATGTATGCCTCGACCTGCGCGAAGTCGACCTCCTTCACGCCCGCCCCCGCGGCCTCGAGCGCGGCAACCGCCGTTCGGACGGCATCCCGCTGGTCCGCCGCGCAGCCGTCCCAGAAGTACTGCTTCGGCACGCCGATGCGCAGCCCCTTCGCCCCCGCCTCGATCCCGTCGAGGAAGTCCGGCACCTCCCGGTCCTCCGTGACGGGGTCCAACGGATCGCGGCCGGAGATCGCCTGCATGACGACGGCTGCGTCGCGCACGGTGCGCGTCAGCGGACCGGGGTGGTCCAGCGTCCACGACAGCGGGATCGCCCCGTACAGGCTCGCCCGCCCGTACGTCGGCATCAGCCCGACCGTCCCGCAGAACGACGCCGGCATCCGGATGCTCCCGCCCGTGTCGCTCCCCGTCGCCGCGAACGCCAGCCCCGCCGCCACCGCCGCGCCCGACCCGCCCGACGATCCCGCCGGACAACGGTTCGTGTCCCATGGATTGCGGATCGTGCCGTAGTGCGGATTGTCCGACGTACCCCCGAACGCGAACTCGTGCAGCCCCAGCTTGCCGAGCGTGATCGCGCCCGCCTCCGACATCTTCCGCACCGCCGTGGCGTCGGCGTCCGGCACGCGGTCCGCCATGATCTTCGAGCCCGCCGTCGTCCGCACGCCCTTCGTGTCGTACAGGTCCTTGTGCGCGATCGGCACGCCGTGCAGCAGGCCCCGGTACGCCCCCGACGCGATCTCCTTCTCGGCCGCACCCGCCTGCGCCAATGCCAGGTCCGCCGTCACCGTCATGTACGCGTTCAGCGCCGGGTTCAGCCGCTCGATACGCGCCAGCATCGCCTCCGTCACCTCGACGGGCGAGATCTCCTTGAACGCGATCTTGTGCGCCAGGTCCTCCAACGACAGCATGCACACGTCAGTCATCGTCGTCACGTCGGGCTCCTTTTGGGTTCGTGCATTCCCGCTACCCCGGTCTTCGCACGAGCATCCGCCGAAGATCAGGGTTCAGTCTTCCTCGAGCATCCACTCGTTTGGCGTGCCCGAGATCGCAGCGGCAAGCTCATCGTAGTTTCGCACCAGGTCTCGAAGCGTACCCGGATTCTGCCGCTCAACCTTCTCGACGAGCGTGGCCGGTTGAACGCCGAGGAAGACCTGCGTCCGGTTGAACTCGCGCAGGCGGTGGGCCACCAGGTCCTCGTACCACACGTCCAGGCGCTGGTGCGAGCTGAACAGCCCTTCGAAGTGCGCCATCTGCTTCTCCCGCATCTGGATGTACTCGATGCATTCCCGGGGCGGCAGGACCACCCGGCGGTCGGCCTCCCCGCCGCGCACCCTGCCACGGCCGAGGAGCGCCGCAGCCGACCGCCCCGGATGCCGTGCCGCCGACACGAGCCGCTCGCTGAGCCCCCGGCGCGACCGCTTGGGGCGCTGCCACTCGCCTGTCTGGAAGGCCATCTTGTATGAAAGGAACGCCCGCACGCCGTTTCGGCGCTTCAGGTGGATCACCCTCAGGTCGGGATCGGCCTGCAGCGCCTCGATCAGCCCCGGAAAGTCCCAGAAGTGCTCGTAGATGAACTTCCAGCCGACGGCATCGATCGCGGCCGCATCCTGTGCGTAGATCTTCGTCCGCAGAAACGCCGCGGGGTCGCGCTTTCGCAGGGCGATCGCGTCCGGATCGTCCCGGCGGTATCCGTCGATGTTGTAGTCGATGTCCGCGAACGTGAAGTTGAAGATCTCGCGGAAACACACGATCCGAGGGTGCGAGTCCAGCGCGGACACCAGCATGTTCGATCCCGTGCGCGGCCCGCACATGATCATGAACCGCGTGATGCTCTCGGGACCGGGACGATCACCCACGACGGGACAGTATCGGCCGCGCGTGGAGTCCGCAAATTGGCGCGCAGGAGGAGGCCATCAGCTCCGCAGCCGCTCGATTGCCTTAACCACCGGCGGCAGCAGCTCGCCCGCCGGCCCCCGCAGCACCGCCGACGCGTACGGCGTGAACGGGTTCTCATCGGTGTTGACGTCGACGATGGTTCCGCCCGCCCGCAGCACCATCTCGGGGAACGCGGCGGCCGGGTATACCGTCGCAGACGTCCCCACGATGAGGCAGCAGTCCGCCAGCTCCGCCTCCCGCTGGCACGACTCCAGAAACTCCTGCGGGATCGGCTCCCCGAACATCACCACGTCCGACTTCACGATCCCCGCGCACTGCGGGCACTCCGGAGGCACCCGCACCATCACCCCGCCCATCTCGGCGATGTTCGTGGGATCGCGGTCCGTCGAGTGCGACTCCTGCGCCGCGGCGAGCGCCAGGAACTCATCCCACACCCACCGCGCGCCGCACTCCACGCATCGCACCTTCGTCCGGTTCCCGTGGATCTCCGTCACCGACACCGATCCCGCGCGGAAGTGCAGATCGTCGATGTTCTGCGAGATCACGTGCCGCAGCACCCCCAGCTCCTCCAGCCGCTCCATCGCCCGGTGCGCCGCGTTCGGCTCGGCGGCAGCCAGCGACTTCGAGAACTCATCGCCCCCCGGCGCCGCGCGCCGCGCCAGCATCTCCCGCCATCCCGACGCAGGATCCCGCATGAACCGCAGGTAGCCGTCCATCGGCGGCTCGCCCTTCTCCGTCCACAGCCCGCCCTTCCCCCGGAACGGCCGTATCCCCGACTCCACCGAGATCCCCGCCCCCGCCAGCGCGATCGCATACCGCGCGTCCGAAAGCACGCGCGCCGCCTCCTCGATCTGTTGGGTCAGTCTCGAATCCACGGCAACAGACTAACGCAGAGACGCAGAGCACGCAGAGGGAACGAGAAGACCTATATTCCTCTGCGTCCTCCGCGCCTCTGCGGTGAAAACTAAGCCTTCGGAATGCGGATGAGCCCTTCCTGCACCACCGACGCCACAAGCACGCCGTCCTCCCGCCACATCTGCGCGTAGATCATCGCCCGGGCCGCGTGCGCGATCGGCGACTCGCTCGTGTACAGCATCCACCCGTCGAAGCGGGGCGGCCGGTGGAACCACATCGCGTGGTCCAGGCTCGCCGACGCCCCCATGAACCGCGAGTGTCCTGCCGACGGTCTCGGCAGGTTGTGCGTGATGTGCGCCGTCGCGATCAGCCCCATGTCCGACGCGTACGCCAGCACCGCCGCGTGCACGGCTTCGACGTCAGGCAGCTCGCCCCGCGGCCTGATCCACACCCGCCGCCGCGGAATATCGTCATCTTTGCCCTTTGCCGTTTGCCCTTCGCCGTCCGCCGCCCGCCCTTTGCCCTTTGCTGTTTGCCTTTTGCCACCCGCCGTTTGCTCTTCGCCGTCCGCCGCCCGCCCTTTGCCCTTTGCTGTTTGCTCTTTGCCGCCCGCCGTTTGCCGCTTGCCGCCGCCCGCATCCACCGTCCGCATCTCGATCGGCGACTGCCGCTCCCAGCGCTCCATCATCTCGCGCTCTTCGTGCCGGTCCGGGCGCATGAACTCCCACGCCGGCAGCCCCTCCGGCCCCGGCAGCGACGGCGCCGCCTCCTGGTGCGAGACGCCCTCCTCCGGCTTCACGAAGCTGCACGAGAGGTTGAAGATCGCCTCTCCCGCCTGGTGCGCCACCACGTCGCGCGTCGTGAACGAGCGCCCGTCGCGGATGCGGTACACGACGTAGCGCACCGGCGTGTCGTAGCGCCCCGGCCGCAGGAAGTACGCGTGCATCGAGTGCAGCGACGCCGCCTGCCCGTCGCCCGAGGCCTCCGGCTCCGCCGCGACGCCGTGCCCCGGCACCGTCCGGTACGCCGCCGCCACCGCCTGCGCCGCCACCATCCCCCCGAACAGCCGGAACTGCCCCTCCCCCGGATCCCCCAGAAACAAATCCCGGTCCAGCCGTTCAAGGTTCAGCTTCTCCAGCAGGGAGTCAAGGGGGGTGGTCGAGGTCGACAGTTCTAGTGTCATGTCGATTCGGAGTCTAATTCATGTCTAGGCGTTGGGGCACGCGCGGAGATTCACAGTAGCTGCGTAGCTTCAGCTGCGCCCCATTTACAGCTAGTTCATGTGTAGCCGTTGGGGCACGCGCGGAGATTCACGGTAGCTGCGTAGCTTCAGCTGCGCCCCCTTACAACTCCGCCATCAATGTTCCGCCCTGGTATGCCCAGCGCTCGCCGAAAGGGATGAGCCCCGCGCGGTACGGATTCTCCAAGATGTAGCGCGCGATCTGCTCGGCGCGCTCAGTCTTCCTCACAGCATGGTCGTAGAAGCTCGGCTGCCACAATCGCTCGCCCGTCTTCTGTATATGTTCGTAGCTGGTGCGCTGCTTGAACTGCTGTACGAACTTCACGGCGTCCGAGTCTTCGGTCGTGCCCTTGAGCAGCAGGTGCAAGTGATCAGGCATCAGCGTGTAGGCCAGCACCTCGAAGGCACAGGCGTCCGACACCTTTTCGAGGTGCCCAACGACCCGCGCCGCCAGGTCGTCGAGCAGGACTGGCTCGCGGGCGTGCGTGACCAGCACGAGGTGGTAGAGCTGCCGCGCGCGGTAGTCGAAGCCCGCCATCCGTGGCCGGGTGATGAACCGTTTCGTCTGCATCGGAGTTCAGGGGCGCAGCGGAAGCTACGCAGCTACTCGCCACCGCGTCGGGCTCCCGGGGAAGCAAACATATGTTCTATCGAGGCTGAACGCAAGGCCCCGGCCCGCGCGGCCGTGATGTTGTGGGAAAGTAGCTGCGTAGCTTCAGCTGCGCCCCCGGTCCAACCGCTCGGTTGGCGCGTCATTCGTCGTGTAGCGGCGGCGCGAAGGAACCCCGGCGCGCATTCAGCACCTCCACCCCCAACAACCGCCCCTCAGCATCGAAGTCCAGCGCCACGTCCTCCGTCACCCGCACCGTCCGCGCCACGCAGCCCGGCTCCAGCGCAGCCGCAGACAGCGCGATATACAGCGCGTCAGCCACAGGATCGTGCTCGATGGTCAGATACATCGTGTGGGCAGGGAAACCCTTGTCCCTTGCCCCTTGTCCCTTGCCCCTGGTCCCTAGCCCCTAGTCCCTAGCCCCTAGCCCCTTGCCCCTGGTCCCTTGTCCCTGACCCCTCAGCACCCGCCCGCGAACGTCTTCCCCGGCGCCCACATGTTCCACCCCACCGTCCGCGCCCACGTCTCCGACGCGAACGACCAGTCGTGGAACGCCAGGTTCCCCGCACCCACGTCCGACGCCTTCGCGAGCCCCACGTACACCATGATGATGGCCAGGTTGTAGTCGTTCCCGTCGTTGCCGCGCCATAGCGGCGCCGCCAGCGACCGCCCCGCCGGGTCCACGCGCGTCGAGTCGTAGCGCAGGTACACCGTGCGGCCCGGCGTCAGGAAGATGTTCGCCAGCGCGTCCTTCGCCCACTGCCCGCCGCACTGCCCCAGGTCGGGCGCGTCCATCTGCAGCATGCGGATGCGCTGGCCGCCGCAGGTGAACGACTCGCCGTCCTCCACCGACTGCACGACGCAGGCGCTGCCCGGCGGATGGTTGCCCTGCACCGCCTTGACCGCCGCCGCCATATCGATGCGCCCTGCGCCTACGCCGGTCTCGCCCGCCCGCAGCGGCGTCGCCGAGTTACGGATGACATCGGTGATCTGCGCCGGCGTCAGCCCGCGGTTCAGCGACAGCAGCAGCGCCGCCAGCCCCGACACCTGCGGCGTCGAGAACGACGTGCCGTCCCCCTCTGCGTACGGCTGCCCGCCGATGCACAGCAGGAACACGTTGCAGAGCGACTGCCCGATCGGCCCGACCACGTCCTCGCCCACGGCGACCACGTCGACCTCGGGGCCGTAGCTCGAGAACGCCGCCCGCCGGTCCGCACTCGCCGACGCCGCGCCGACGCCGAGTACCTCCGGGATGCGCGCGGGGAAGGCGACGCCGCTCGTGCCGCTGTTGCCCGTCGCCGCGATGACGAGCGCGCCGTACACGTTCATCGCCTCGGCCACCGCGTCGCGCACCACTTGCGCGTCTTCCAGTCCACCCAGGCTCAGGTTCAGGATCTTCGCGCCGTTGCGCGCCGCGTAGACGATGCCGCGAGCCGTTGCCACCGAGTCGCCGGAGCCGTAGCAGTCCAGCACCTTCACCGGCATGATCTTCACGTTGCGCGCCACGCCCACCATGCCCTGGCCGTTCGCCGGCGCCGCGATGATCCCGGCCACGAACGTCCCGTGGCCGATCTCGTCGCGCACGAGTCCGTTAGTCACGTTCGCGCACCCGGGCGCGCTGTCGCTGACGAACGCGCACCCGCTCACGTCGTCGACGCAGCCGTTGCCGTCGTCGTCGTAACCGTTGTTCGGGATCTCGCGGGGATTGAACCAGATGTTGGCCTTCAGGTCGGCGTGCAGCACATCCACGCCGGTGTCGATCACGGCCACCAGCACGTCGGGCGCGCCCGTCGTGATGTCCCACGCCTGCGGCGCGTTCACCGCCTGCAGGTAGCTCGACTGGTCGCTGTACAGCGGGTCGCCCGGGTAGTCCGCGACCGCGACGCCGGTCACCGGCTCGGCGTATCGCACGCCCTCGATCGCCGTGAGCGCGCGCGCCGCATCCACCGCGGAGGATGTGGCGGACGAGACCTCGAGCGCGTGCAGGTCGTCCAGCCGCCGTTCGACGCTGAAGCCGCGCGCCTCGATCCGGCCGGCGGCGTCGTCGAGGCGCGCCCCGGTCTGGATGCCGGCGACCATCGGCCCCGATCCGCCCCGCGTTGCCGGCGGGCCACCTCCCGCCCACAGCGCGATCGCGATAAACACAACGAATGCTGCGAAAACTCGGTGAGTCAACAAACTACCGCCTTAACGCGCTTGTAGCGCATGAAATCAGGCCGTATGATAGCCCAACTTTGCACCGGCAACTACAGGCGGGAGGATACTTTATGCGCGCTTCTGCAATTGCTCGTCGGGCCGTCCGCCGGGTTGCCGCCCGCTGGCGCCTGATCGCAGGAGCTGTTTTGGGCCTTGCCGCTGTCCTGGCCGTCGGCGCGCGCTGCATCGAGCAGCCCTACGCCTACGTCGATAGTGAGGGGTACGTCCACATCACCGGTCGCATGGTCAACGACACGGACATCCAGGGCGCCCAGCTCATGCTTCGCGGCAATCTCTACGACGCCGCTAACAACGTCATCGCCACGAAGGACCAGGCGCCCTGCCCGCCGGACCTCAAACCCTACTCCGAGGTCAGCTTCGACATCCGCTTCGACAACCCCGGCATCCCGCCCTGGGACCACTTCGATGTGCGCCCGATCTCCGGTACGGCCATGGGCTCGCCCCTGCCGGACCCGGACGTCGTTCTCTTCTCGGCCGAGGCGATTCGTTTTGACGGCCTGCCGCCGATCCCGGGGCTCCCGTTCGACGGCGATGACGTGTTGTTCCGGTTCAGTGTGCGCAACCGCTCGGTCAACACCTACAAGATCCAGTTCTGCTCGATCGTGATCGACAACCATAGCCAGGTGATCGCCGCCAACAACGGCGAGGTCGTGGACATCGACGAGGCCGGCAACATCACGCCCGCGTTGCTGACGCCGTTGCCCTATCCGACCCAGATCTACGCGATCGCACGGGACGCGGCTCGCGGGCCGATCCAGGTCAAGGCATGGCTCTGGTTCGGGGAAAAGGATGCGCCCACATCCGCCTGGCAGTACGTGGAGACGTCGCTGTTTACCATCCAGACACTGAGCCCGTAGCCCTCGCGGACGTTACGAACGAAAGGAAGAGGCTCGCTTCACCGGCGAGCCTCTTCTTCTTCGATAGAAATCTTCGATATGTGATCCACCGCGCTTGGAGATCGCGTATCCACCCAACTACGTTCGCCGCATGACCCCCGCGACGACCCACGCCCACGTCAACACCCATCGAGCCTGTCCCACACCAGGTCCTGCCTCTCACACCCCGGCCACCGGCGTTGCCCGTGATTGCCGGAGATCCCGTGCAACCAAAACAATCAAACAGAGCCCCCGCCAGATTCACCCCCCATTGATTGCCACCACCCCGACCCAATCAAATCAATCAAAGATCCGAATCTGCGCCACGCCCCGCGCTATCAAACCCGGACTCGCGCCCCGCGTTTGGAAAACGCAAAATCCAATCAAAAGGCCGGTCCCCATTCGAGAACCGGCCGTGTGTGGCCTCGATCTCTTGCGAGCGCGGCTACTTGTCTCGCTCGGCGCCCTCGCCCAGCGCCGCCTGCGCCGCCGCCAGCCGCGCGATCGGCACCCGGAACGGCGAGCAGCTCACGTAGTCCAGCCCGATCCTGTGGAAGAACTCCACGCTGTACGGCTCGCCGCCGTGCTCGCCGCAGATGCCCAGCTTGATCCCCGGCCGCGTCGCCCGCCCCTTCTCGATCGCGATCCGCATCAGCCCGCCGACGCCCACCTGGTCGATCGACTCGAACGGAGTGCCG
>JACRBR010000309.1 GCA_016213125.1 Chloroflexota bacterium
GATAATGGCGTCAAGATCGGCGGCGACACCGCGGATTCCGTCGTCATCAAGTACAAGGAGCCGTCGTCCTACGGCAACATCGTCGGGCTGCTGATCAGCTTCGCGCCGATCCTGGTGTTCGGCGCGATCCTGATCTTCATGATGCGGCAGGCGCAAGGCTCGAACAGCCAGGCGATGAACTTCGGCAAGAGCCGCGCGCGCATGTTCACCGGCAACAAGCCAACGGTGACGTTCATGGACGTCGCCGGCGTCGACGAGGCGAAGGAAGAGCTCCAGGAGGTCGTCGAGTTCCTGAAGTACCCCGAGAAGTTCGCTTCCCTAGGGGCCAGGATCCCGCGCGGGGTGCTCCTGGTTGGCCCTCCCGGCACCGGTAAGACGCTGCTGTCCCGGGCCGTCGCCGGGGAGGCGGGCGTGCCCTTCTTCTCGATCAGCGGCTCGGAGTTCGTCGAGATGTTCGTGGGCGTTGGCGCCAGCCGTGTCCGCGACCTGTTCGACCAGGCGAAGCGCAACTCACCGTGCATCGTCTTCGTCGATGAGATCGACGCGGTCGGACGCCAGCGCGGCGCTGGCCTCGGCGGCTCACACGACGAGCGCGAGCAGACACTGAACCAGATTCTCGTCGAAATGGACGGCTTCGATACGAACACCAACGTGATCGTCGTAGCGGCGACCAACCGCCCGGACATCCTGGATCCGGCGCTTCTGCGCCCCGGCCGCTTCGACCGGCAGGTGATCCTGGACTCGCCGGACAGCCGCGGCCGCAGGATGATCCTGGAGGTCCACACAAAGGGAAAGCCGTTCGAGAAAGACGTAAACCTCGAGGTGCTGGCGAAGCAGACGCCGGGGTTCTCCGGGGCCGACCTGGCGAACCTGGTGAACGAAGCCGCGATCCTGGCGGCGCGTCGCAACAAGAAGAAGATCACGATGGCCGAGTTCAACGAGGCCGTCGACCGCGTGATCGCCGGGCCGGAGCGGAAGAGCCGCGTGATCACGCCCAAGGAGAAGGAGATCATTGCCTACCACGAGGCGGGACACGCGCTGGTAGGCTACGTACTTCCGAACGCCGACCCGCCCTACAAGGTGAGCATCGTGTCGCGCGGTCTCGCCGGTGGGTTCACCCGGTACATGCCGGAGGAAGACAGCCACCTGCGGTCGCGGAAACAGTTCAAGGACATGCTATCCGCCGCGCTGGGCGGCCTGTGCGCGGAGGAACTGCTGCTGGACGGCGAGGCGACCACCGGCCCGTCGAACGACCTGGGCAAGGCGACGAGCATCGCCCGCAACATGGT
The DNA here is from genome assembly GCA_016213125.1 of Chloroflexota bacterium. Classification (GTDB taxonomy): domain Bacteria; phylum Chloroflexota; class Dehalococcoidia; order DSTF01; family JACRBR01; genus JACRBR01. Next base: position 1,290 of record JACRBR010000309.1, read on the forward strand.
CACCCAGTGGGGCATGAGTGAGCGGCTGGGCCCCCGAACGTTCGGCAACAAGCAGGAGCTCGTGTTCCTCGGCCGGGAGATCGGCGAGCAGCGAAACTACAGCGAGAAGGTCGCCGAGGAGATCGACGAGGAAGTGCGAAGGCTGGTCGACCACGCGTACCAGACGGCGCGAAACCTGCTGATCGAGAACCGGGAGCGGCTGGACAAACTAGTGAAGGTGCTGCTGGACAAGGAGACGATCGAGGGCGACGACCTGAAGCGCGTTCTGGACGGCCTCGACATCGAAGAGCCGCCGGCCCCTCCGGCATCGCCGCTGCCGCTGGAGGACGAGAAGCAGGAGTCGCCGGACGCGACGCCTGGCCCGCAGCCGAAGCTCGGCCCGCCGGGGCTGGCCTGGGGATCCCAATCGAACATCACGCTAGACGCGGACGATAACGCCCGCTGATTCCAGCGGATGGCATGATTCGAACAGGGCTCCCGGCAACGGGGGCCCTTCCGCTTTCCGGGGCGCATGGGTGGGCGTAAGGAAACCAGCCTCGCGGTGTACGCGAGTGGACGACCATGGTGAGTTGAGATGGAGCTACTCCGGTTTCAGAACGTCAGCAAGGACTACGGTCATCGACCCGTCCTGGACGACGTGACGTTTCGACTTGGCGCCGGCGACAAAGCCGGCCTCATCGGTGCGAACGGCGCCGGCAAGACGACGATCCTGCGACTCCTGCTTGGGCAGGAGAAGCCCAGCGGCGGCGTCATTACGCGAGCGTCGGGTCTCCGCCTTGGTTACGTCCCCCAGTACGTCGAAGTCGAACCCGGCGCGACCATCATTGGCGTCGTCCTCGCCGATCACACGCGCGCCGCCGCCGCGCTTCGAGAGACTGAGCAGCGCCTGGCCGTGGCAGATGCGGCCGCGATCGAGCAGGCGACGCGGAGCTACGACGAGGCGCTGGCCGGGTATGAACGAGCGGGCGGCGACCTGCTCCCCGCGCGGGCCGAGGCGATGCTGGACGCGTTTGGCCTCGGCGGGCGCGGCGACCAGCCGGTCGAGCAGCTCTCCGGGGGGGAACGGAACGTCCTTTCGCTGGCCCAGGCTCTGCTGGCCGAACCGGACCTGCTGGTGCTCGACGAGCCGGGCAACCATCTCGACTTCGCGGGCCTCGCTTGGCTCGAGCGATTCCTGTCGCAATTCCGCGGCGCTGTCCTCATGGTCTCGCACAACCGCTACCTTCTGGACCGCGTGGCCGGCAGGATCCTGCATCTGCACGACGGTACGGTGGACGCCTACGCGGGCAACTACTCGGCGTACCGGGCGGAGTCGCTCCGGCAGAAGCTCGCGCAGCGCGCCGATTATGTCGCCAACCAGAAGCGGCTCGACCAGCTCGAAGAGCTCGTCCGCCGCTTTCGCGAGATCGCGCAGCGCACTGCGGACCCTGCGTGGGGAAAGCGGCTCCGCGCGCGCAAGTCACAGCTCGAGCGCGAGCGAGCGCAGGCCGTCGAGAAGCCCGCGGCCGAGGCTGCGCCGCTGCACCTGTCCCTCTCGCGCGACACCAGCAAGGCCGAGGTGGCGCTGCAGGTGCGCGGATATACGAAAGCCTTCGGCGAACGCACGTTGTTCTCCGACGCCAGCATGGACATCCGCATCGGCCAGCGAGTCGCCATCATCGGGCCGAACGGCTGCGGTAAGACCACCTTCCTGCGGGACGTCCTCGCACGCGGGTCGTGGGACGACGACGTGATCCGGGTCGGACCAAGCCTGCGTGTCGGCTACTGCGCGCAGGAGCAGGACGTCCTCGACGACCACCGGACCGTCCTGGGACAGATCCTGGTCGAGCCGAATATGACCCGCGAAAGGGCCTTCGCGGTCCTGGCGCGTTTCATGTTCGGGGCCAACGACCTCGATAAGCGCGTCGGCGATCTTTCGGGCGGCGAGCGCAACCGGCTGCAACTCGCGCGCCTGTCGATCCAGCAACCGGACTTCCTCATCCTGGACGAGCCGACGAACCACCTGGATATCCCCGCCTGCGAGGCCATCGAGGATGCGTTGGCGGACTTCACCGGCACCCTGCTGCTGGTCTCGCACGACCGCTACTTGCTCGACAAGGCGGCCGACCACGTCGTGGAGGTCATCGACGGGCGGTTTGAGCCGTTTACGGGCAACTTCTCCGAGTACTGGTCGACACGTCAGGCGGCGCCGGCCGCCACGAAGGTCCGGGTGGCCACCCGCCGTTCGGCCCGGGAGCGCCCGAGGACGGGCGGCAGCCCCTCATCAGCGGCGAGTCAGCTGCAGACCCGGATCGAGGCGGCGGAGCGGGAGCGGGAGGCGCTGGAGAAGCGGGTCTCAGAGGCGTTCACCCAGGGAGACCATCGGGAGGGTTCCCGGGCGTCGCACCTGTTGGAGCAGCAGCAGCGGCGCATCGAAGAGCTGTACCGGAGGTGGCTGGCGGAAGACGGAGGGTAGTGACCCTTGCGCCTTCTGCTAGATTGGAGATGACCCTCGGCCCGGCTCTTTGACACTCCGCGGAGACCGCCGATAGAATAAGTGGCCTGCCGAACGGCGGGCGTTCTGTTGTCTGGAGGATTCCCTTGTACGCCGTGGTGCGCACCGGAGGCAAGCAATACCGGGTCGAAGAAGGCCGTGCGCTCAAGATCGAGCGCCTCGCCGGTGAGGTTGGCGACGTGGTCGAGGTGGGCGACGTGCTGCTGATGGACGACGGCAGCGGCGTGACCGTCGGGGCGCCTACGATCAGCGGGGCGCGCGTGCTGGGCACGATCGCCGAGCAAGGGCGGTCCAAGAAGATCATCGTCTTCCGGTACAAGGCCAAAACCCGCTACCGGAAAAAGACGGGCCACCGGCAGCCCTTCACGAAGGTGCTGATCGAGGACATCCTCCTCCCCGGCCAGGAGCCCAAGCCGAAGGCCGCGGTGGAGCCGGAGCCTCTGGAGGCGGAGGCCGAGCCGCCGAAGGGCCGCCGCGCACGCAAGGCCGCGCATGCCACAGCAGCGGTCGAACCGGATGTCGCGCCTGAGGCAACCGTTCCAGCTACCGATACGCCGGCGGAGGCAGCCGAGAAGCCCAAGCGCTCGCGCAGGAAGGCAGAGTAGGTTATGGCACACAAGAAGGGCGTCGGCAGCAGCAGGAACGGCCGCGACAGCAACAGCCAGCGCCTGGGCGTCAAGCGCTCGGATGGCCAGGTGGTGCTGCCCGGCACGATCATCCTGCGCCAGCGCGGCACGCGCTTCCACCCGGGCCGCAACGTCGGCGTCGGCCGCGACCACACGCTCCACGCGCTCGTTGAGGGCGCCGTGAAGTTCGAGCACTACGCGAAGAACCGCCGCAAGAAAGTCAGCGTCTACCCGGTGACAGCCGGCAGCTAACGCATCGAGTGACCCAGCGAAAGAGTATTCCCGTGAAGGCCAAGATCCACCCTGACTACGTCGAAGCGCGCGTCCACTGCGCCTGCGGCAACAGCTTCGAGACCCGCGCGACCAAGTCCGACCTGCACGTCGATATCTGCAGCGCCTGCCACCCCTTCTTCACGGGCCAGCAGCGCATCGTGGACACGGCGGGCCGCGTCGAGCGGTTCACCAAGCGGCTGCAGAAGTCGACCGCCGTCCAGGAACAGCGCTCGACCACGAAGAAGAGCAAGAGCAAGGCCCCCGCGGCCGAACCGACGGCCTAGGACCCGTTACCCATGCCCACGAAGAGCGCCCCATCGCGGGCGCTCTTTTTCTAATCCGTTCGCAGTTCCGTCTCCTTGAGCCGCGTGGTATCTCCTTACCCATGCCAGACCTGGTGATTCGCAACGCCCGCATCTGGACCGGCGATCCCGCGCGGCCGGCGGCATCGGCGGCGGTCGTACGCGATGGCAGGTTCGCGCACGTTGGCAGCGAACCCGAGATCAGCGCGCCGCCCGGCGCCGAGGTGATCGACGTCGGCGGGCGTTTCGTCACGCCCGGGTTCACCGACGCGCACGTGCACCTGCTGGGGACCGGGCTGGGCATGGGGTCGGTGCAACTCAAGGAAGTACCCAGCGTCGAAGAAGCGTTGCGCCGCGTCGGTGAACGCGTCGCCCTGAGCCCGGCCGGATCGTGGGTGACCGGAGCGGGGTGGGACCAGAATCTCTGGCCCGGCGCCGCCTTCCCGAACCGCCTGCATCTCGACGCCATTTCTCCCGACCATCCCGTGGTGCTCACGCAGGCCTCCGGGCACTGCACCTGGGTGAACTCCGCCGGCCTTCGCGCCGCCGGGATCACCGGGGCGACGCCGAGTCCTGAGGGCGGCGCCATCGACATCGGCGACGACGGCGAACCGACTGGCATCCTGCGCGATAACGCGTCGCGCCTGGTCACCGCCGTGATGCCCCGCCTGACGCAGACCGATCGCATCGCCGCCATCGAGGAGGCGGTACGCTCCGCCCACATGCTGGGCGTCACCGGCGTCCACGCCATGGACGTGAGCCGCGGCGAGTTCCAGGCGTTGCACGCGCTCAACGACTCCGGGCGACTAGGGTTGCGCGTGCGGCCCTTCCTGTCGCACCAGAAGCTCGACGAGTGGATCGAGCGCGGCATCACGACGGGTGACGGCGACGACATGCTCCGCATCGGCGGCGTGAAGTTCTTCACCGACGGCGCCCTGGGTTCGCTCACCGCGTGGATGTTCGAGCCGTATGAGGATTCGACCGCGCGCGGGTTTCCTTTGCAGCCCGTCGAGGACCTCGAACGTGACGTGCGCCACTGCCTCGGACGCGGGCTCGCACCGGCGGTGCACGCCATCGGGGATCGCGCGAACCACGAGGCGCTCAACATCTTCGAGCGAGCACGCGCCCTTGCACCGGCGCTACCCCGGCGCATCGAGCATGCCCAGCTGGTGCGCGCCGATGACGTCGCGCGGTTCGCCGCGTTAGGCGTGACCGCTTCGGTGCAGCCGATCCACGCCACGCAGGACCAGCACAAGTCGGATCGATCGTGGGGGCAGCGCAGCCGTCTCGCCTACGCCTACCGTTCGCTGGAGTCATCGGGCGCGGACCTTGCATTCGGCTCCGACGCACCGGTGGAGACGATGGACCCCCTGGCGGGCATCCATGCAGCCGTGACCCGCAGGAATGCCGCGGGCGAGCCGCCTGGCGGCTGGTATCCGAACCAGAGGGTCGAGATTGAAGACGCGCTACGGCACTACACCACCGGGCCCGCGAAGGCGGTCGGCGAACAGCAGCGCTTCGGGCGCATCGCGAAGGGGTACCACGCCGACTTCGTCGTGCTCAGCGACGATCCACGATCACAGGCCGATCCGATGCACCTGCTCGACCTGCCGGTCGTGATAACTGCTGTGGGAGGCGAGATCGTCTACCAGACGGACTGAGGCGTTATGTCGCGCCAGGCCAAATGGTACGTTTGCCCCCCTCGCGGCGCCACCGTATCAGCTAGGCTGAGGCGTCATGAGCAAGGCATGGATCGCCACCCTCATTGCCCTCGCTCTCGCCGCGTCCGCCTGCGAGCAGCGGACGTCGACGCAGAGCACGTCGATCGTCCCGCTGACCCCGACGAGCGTCGCGGAAGCGCAGCCGACAGCCTCTGTTCCCCCTCCGGAACGGCCCGCAAGCTTCGATGCCTATGCCGAGACCATCGCCTCTTACCTGAGCGAGAGTCCGGGCGCGGCGTCGGACTGCCTCGCCGACGTGCTCGGCGCCTGGGCCATGCCGCTGGTCGAAACGGCTGATGGCTGCCTCGCCGGGAACGCTGACGATGATCCCGATAGCGAACTGCTGCTCGTGATCTCGTCCCCGCTTGAACCGCCGAGCGCGACCTCGGACACCCGATACCGGATCGTCGTGCTGGATACTTCGGCAGCGGGATACGGCGTCGCCTTTCAGTCCGAGTCGTTCGAGGCCGTCCCGCCCGGCACAACGGTCCTGGCGCCGCTGCTTGCGGTGGAAGACCTCAACGGCGACGGCACGGGTGAGTTCGCCTACAAGACGGGCTATTGCGGGGCGAGCGCCTGCTTCGACACGGCGTTCATATACACAGGATCCGTCGCCGGATACGACCTCATCTCGCCGCGCGACGGCATTGGCGTGGGGGAGGGGTCGTTCGAGTTCCGCGATACGGACGGCGATGGCTCGCAGGAACTGCTGGCGAGCGGAGGGATCAGCGGCAGCGTAGGCGCCGGCCCGCAGCGTTCGCGCACGGAGACGTGGGCGTGGGACGGCTCGTTGTATGCGCTGCGGAGCACGGAACCCGGCCCTTCGCCCTACCTCTACCACCACATCGCCGACGCTGACGCCGTGCTGGCCGCAGGCAACTACGCGCTGGCGGAGCAGATGTACCTGCTGGCGCTGCTCGATGGCACGCTGGAGGCCTACTATCCGGACAGACACGAACTGGAGGAGCTGCGTTCGTACGGACTGTTCCGGGCGGCGCTCGCTCACCTGCTGTCGGGCGGCGATGCCGAAACGGCCACCGGCTATCTCAACAGTGCGCGGGAAGGCGAGCAGACCTTGCACGCGCAGCTGGCCGCGTCGTTCCAGGCGGGATTCGCGGCCAAGTCCGAGGTCTCGGTCGGCTGCGCTGCGGTCCGCGACGACCTGCGGGCCAACGAGCCTGAGTACGCGGCGTTCTGGGACTTCGGCTACGCGAATCCCGCCTTCAACGCGGCCACCTTCTGTCCCTTCTAGGCCGAGCGCCTCGACCGGACCAGAGCCGCGCCGGCGACGGCCAGCAGCCCGCTTACGAACACCAGGGCGGCAGCCAGTCGCAGCCCTCCGGCCCCGGAGGCGCTTCCGGACCCCGTGGCGGGGAGAGCGGCGCCGGACGGCCGTGCTGCTGGGGCTGCGGCCACAGCTGCCGGGGTGCTTGTTGGGGCAACATTGGTAACGGCCGGAGGCACGGTAGTGCTGGTGGGCGCGGGGCCCGCCGTGTTAGTTGCATCCGGCGTGTTGGACGGCTCCGGCACGGGCGTGTTGGTGGGCTGGGGCGCCGGCGTATCGGTGGCCACGGCTCTCGTATTCACGATGACCGTGCCCGCCATGGTCGGGCCGTGCACGCCACAGACGTAGTTGTACGTCCCGGGCGTGTTGAACGTGTGGCTAAATGTCCCCGTCGACACCGGAAGCCCGCTGACGAAGGTCTCGCTCCCGCCGCTGTTTTCAACGGTGTGTACGTCGACGCCGGTCCACGTCCAGAGGACGGTGTCTCCCGCTGTGATCGTGGTGGTAGCGTTGCCAGACGTCCCGTCCACGAACTGGTAGTCCTGCACGGCAACGCCCTGGGTGGCGGCCCCGGCGACGACCACGATGGAAGCCGCTGCCAGTCCTGCCATCCCAAGGCCAGACAATACGAGCCACTTCACCGGCGCTCCTCCTGCTTGTGACAGATGTTGTGAGCGGGCCTTCCGCCCGGGATGAATACGAGGGAGATGTCCGAACGGATGCATCGGATGGTATTGGGCCGGCCGCCCAATACGCCGATACAATCACAACGAGACCTGGGGGACTTCAGCCGGGAGGATTCGTGCAGGTACGAAAAGCGGTGGTTTTGGCGGCGGGGTATGGCACGCGGCTGCTGCCGGCGACGAAGGCCCAGCCGAAGGAGTCTCTCCCGCTCGTCGACAAGCCCATCATCCAGTACACGGTCGAGGAGGCCGCCGCGGCCGGCATCACACAGGTCTGCATCGTCACGGCCGCCGGCAAGCGAGCGGTCGAGGATCACTTCGACAGAACGCTGGAGCTGGAGATGGCGCTGCACGACAAGGGCGACCATGCCCGGCTGCACGAGATCCGGCGGATCAGCGAACTCGCAGACATCGTCTACGTGCGCCAGAAGGAGCAGAAGGGCGTTGGCCACGCCGTCCTGCAGGCACGAGATGTCGTCGGCAACGAGCCATTCCTGCTCATGTTTCCGGACGATGTGACGGTGGCCGATCCGCCCGTCTCAAGGCAGATGGTCGATGTCTTCGAGAAGCACGGCGGGTCCGTGATTGCGGTGCAGGAGGTCCCGGACAGCGAGGTCGAGCAGTACGGTATCGTTGGCGGCGAGGACCTCGGCGGCGGCGTGTTTCGGCTGAACACCCTCGTCGAGAAGCCGAAGCTCGAGGACGCGCCCTCGCGGCTGGCCATCGTGGGCCGATACGTGCTGACGCCGGAGATCTTCGGCATCCTCGAGAAGACGCCGCCGGGAGCCGGCCGTGAGATTCAGATCACGGACGCGCTGGCGGAGCTGATGAAGACCCAGCCGGTGTTCGCGTACCAGTTCAAGGGCATGCGCTTCGACACGGGCCGTCCGCTGGGCCTGCTCATCGCCTCCATCGAGATCGGCCTCCGCCGGGCTGACATCGGCCCGGGCCTGCGGACATTCCTTCGCACATTGCCGCTGGACGACTAAGCTGCATACATGACAAAGGTGATCGGGCGGATCCTGTCTCTTGGCTTCCCTTTGCCGGGTACGCAGGTGGACAACTACACCTTCCTCTCGGCACCCTCGTTCTTCGACTATGACGCGCTCGTCGTCGATCCCCACGCCGCCAGCGCCCTTATCGAGGGGGTCATCGATGGTTCAGCCGACACCCGAACATTCACCGGCGCCCCGATTCGGGTGATGCCCACGGCAACGGAAGATGCCGCGCTTGCCGACATCCTCCGGCGGCGGCGGGCCGAGACGGAGCGACTGCTACACAACGGCGGCGTCGTGGTCGTGTTCGCGCATCCGGGAGCAACACATCGGATCTCCGGCGTGGGCGAGACCAGCGACTACGATTGGCTCCCGCTTCCCGACGGAATCGAGATGACGACGCCGTTCCTGAGCACGGGTGAAGGCTCACAGGGGCACGTGACCGACTGGCAGCATCCCCTTGCAGGGTTCGTCGCCTCTCAGCTCGCAAACATTGCGTATCGCGCCCACTTCGACGTGCGCCGCATCGAGGGGTCGGTAGTATTCGCAAGCAGCCACGGCGGCGCCGCGATCGGCGTGGAGCTGCCACTGCCGTACGGGCGCCTGATCGTTCTCCCGGCCCTCAGGACCGTGCCGACGGGCGACGCGCGCTACACCGCATCCGATGTGCTGCAGGCGGGCATCCGGCGGGCGCTGGGTGCGGTCGCGCAGGGACGGGCACCCGCCTGGGCCGAGCTGCACGCGATACCCGGGCTGGAGGAACGCCACGCCGCCCTGCAGAATGCCCGGGAGGCCGCCGCACACGCCGAGGAGGCTGCAAAGGCCGCTGAAACCTCCTACGACGCCCTGGCGCGCTTCCAGCGGCTGCTGTGGCAGGAGGGGGCCGTCGGCCTGGACGCGGTCGTACTGGAAGCGCTACGGCTCATCGGATTCGAGATATTCGACCGCCACCCGCGCGAGCTGGAGCTGCGTTGCGCCGAGGCGTCGGCGCTGTTCGAGATAGAGGCAGGCGAGCGTCCGATCGATATGGCGGCGCACCACCGCCTGCGGCAACGCATCGAGAAGGCGATTGAACGGCGTGGCGCGGCGCCGCGTGGCGTTCTCTTCGTGAACGGCCAGCGCCTGAGTCCACCCGAGCAGCGTCAGCATGTGACCGACGCCGTACGGGTCGCCTCGGAAACGATGCGATACTGCATCGCGCCGACGCCGA
>JACRBR010000304.1 GCA_016213125.1 Chloroflexota bacterium
ATCTCGGCGTCCAGGTGTCCGCCGGGGGCCATGTGCCGCGGCCCCTGGCCAAGCAGTCGCTCGATCATCTCCGTGCCCCGCGCCCCAGCGACAAGCGCCTCTTTCGGCTCCCACTGCCGGATCTCCGGCGCCAGCGACGGCCAGTCGTCTTCGCGGACATATGGCAGGTTGGCGACCACCAGGTCGAACTCCCCCAGGCCGTCCAGGAGGTCGCCGGGGCGGCATTCGACGCGATCGGCAACGCCGTGCCGGTCGGCGTTGTGGCGAGCGAGCGCTAGCGCCTGCCCGGAGGCGTCAACGGCGAGCACGCGCGAGGCCTGCGCGCCGGCGGCGATGGCGACAGCTATCGCTCCCGTACCCGTCCCCACGTCCACGATGCGGATGTTGGGTCCGCGCCGCTGGATTTCGCCGAGGGCGATCTCGACGAGCAGTTCCGTCTCGGGCCGAGGGATCAGCGCGCCGGGCGCGCAGATCATGTCGAGCCCGAAGAACTCCCGGTGGGCGGTGATGTAGGCAAGAGGCTCGCGGGCCAGCCGGCGCGACAGCACGTCATCGAAGGACTTGATTTCGCCAGCGGAAAGCGGCTCCTGCAGGCGGGCGAGGAGGCGCGTGCGGTCGATGCGCACGACATGGGCGAGCAGCACCTCGGCCTCGAGGAGCGCATCATCGATGCCGGCCGCGCTGAGGCACGCAGCCGCGCGGGCGATCGTCTGCGCGACGGTGGGCGAAGTCAATGGCGGGGCGGCGTCGGCGGGCGGCCACTGGCAACGAGCGCGGCCTCGCGTATGTCTTTGGGATCGGGGAAGCCGCCCTGCTGCTTGTAGTCCCACAACACCTCGCCATCGAAGCGCACGACGAAGGCCCCGCCGGACGACGGCATCAGCACGATCTCATCGGCCAGGTCGGGGCGCTGGTCGTACAGCTCCCGGGCCAGAAAGAAGGCGCGCCCGCCGAACCGGCAGACCTGGCAGAACTCGATCTCGAGGCGGTGCTTCGTGTCGGCCATGATCGTTTCCTCAGACGGCGGCCGCGCCGCCCGCGCTCTCGCCCAGCTGCTTCGCCTCGGCGTCCGCGGCCACGGCGTCGATCACGGCATCGATCTCGCCGTCCATGATGCGTGGGAGGTTGTGCACGGTCAGGCCGATGCGGTGGTCGGTCAGCCGGTCCTGCGGGAAGTTGTACGTGCGGATCTTCTCGGAGCGCTCGGCGCTGCCGACCTGCTGCTTCCGCGCACCGGCAATCTCTTCCGCCTGCGCGCTCATCCTCTGATCGAGCAGGCGCGCGCGGAGGACGGCCATGGCCTTCGTGCGGTTCTTGAGCTGCGAGCGCTCGTCCTGACAGACGACGACGATGCCCGTGGGCAGGTGCGTCAGCCTGACGGCGGTGGCGACCTTGTTCACGTTCTGGCCGCCCGCGCCGCCGGAATGGAAGATGTCGATGCGTAGCTCCGACTCGTTCACCTGGATATCCACCTCCTCCGCCTCGGGAAGGACGGCGACGGTGGCCGTGGAGGTGTGGATGCGCCCCTGCGCCTCGGTCGCGGGCACGCGCTGCACGCGGTGGACGCCGCTCTCGTACTTCAGACGCGAGTACGCGCCCTTGCCGTGAACCTCGAAGATAATCTCCTTCAGGCCGCCGATGCCGATCTCGTTCGCCGAGACCACCTCGGTCGTCCAGCCGTGGCGGTCGGCGTAGCGGGAGTACATGCGGTAGAGGTTCGCGGCGAACAGCGCGGCCTCATCGCCCCCGGTGCCGGCACGAATCTCGACGATGACGTCCCGGTCGTCGCGCGGGTCCTTCGGCCGCAGGGCGCGCTTCAGGCGCTCCTCGAGGTCAGCATGTCGGGCGGCGAGGCGCTCGGCCTCATCGCGGGCGAGGGCCGCCATCTCTGCGTCGGCGTCCGTGAGCATCGCGCGCGCTTCCTCGAGCGCCTTCGACGTCTCACGCCACTCGCGGTACAGCGTGACGACCTCCTGGATGGAGGCGCGTTCCTTGGCCAGGCTCTGCAGCTTCTCGTAGTCGCCGACGATCTCGGGCTGCGCCATCTCGGCGGTCAGCTCGTCGAAGCGCTGGTCAAGTGATTCAAGGCGGTCGAACATGGGCTACACACGCGGAAACCCCCTGTCTGGGAGGGGGTTTCTATCCTCTTGTGCTGCATGGTAGCACTTCGCGGACGGGGGCTCAGTTGCTCTCTGGCGCCGTGTCCGCCCGCCGCGCCGCGGCCTCGGACTGCATGTCCGCGTACACGCCGGGCGAGCTGCCCTCGATGACGGTCGCGCCGCAGATCCTGCTGTAGAACGCGGCCGGCCCGACCCACCCGATGATGGCGTAGCCGTATCCCATCTCCCGCATGCTCTCGAGGCAGCGAAACAGGAGGACCGCGCCGGCGCCGCTGCCCCGCAGATCTTCGCGCACGCCGGTCGGGCCGAAGTAGTTGCGGCGCGAGCACTCGTACACGGCGAAGCCAGCGGTCCGGCCGTCCTTCACGGCGACGAAGCCGGTGACGGGATGGCCGCCGTTGAACGCGAAGTCCGCCTCCGTCGCCCAGCCTTCCGTGAAGTGCTGCGCGATGAACGAACGGAGGGCTACGCGATCCCACGCCTCCATGCGGCGCACGGTGATGCCGGCCTCCGCGATGCGGCGATCATATGGCGACGAGTCGGGCAGGTCGTAGAGGCGCACGAGCATGTCGGGCATGCCGGAAGGATAGCGGCCGGCCGACCTGACGCGTGCTTCAGGGGCGGACGATGTCCGCGACGTCCTCCACCGCGACGCTGCGCTCTGTGTGGTCGAGCATCGCGCGCAGCGTGACCTCGCCGGACTCCAGCTCCTTCCGGCCAATGATGGCCACGTACGACGCGCGCTTCTGGTCCGCGTGCCGCAGCAGCGTCTTCAGGCTTCGCCCGGGGCTGCCGACCACCGCCTGCAGCCCTTCCGACCGCACGCGATCGGCCAGGCGCAGCGCCAGCGGCGCCGCCTCCGCGGCCACGAGCGCGATGAACAACGCCGGATCGGGATCCGCCGGGACAGCGGCCTCCTGGCGCTTGAGGTTCAGGATCAGGCGCTCGAACCCGGACCCGAAGCCGACGCCCGGCGTGGGCGGCCCGCCTAACAACTCCACCAGGCCGTCGTAGCGGCCGCCGCTGCCCATGCTGCTCTGCGCGCCCTCCACCGCCGGATGGAACTCGAACACTGTGCGGGTGTAGTAGTCCAGCCCGCGCACGAGGTGTTCGTCGATGACGTACGAGATATCGAGCGCCGCCAGGCAGTCGCGCAGGCGCTGGAAGTGGTCGCGGCAGTCCTGGCAGAGGTAGTCGTGCAGTCGCGGCGCACCCGCGATCGCGGGCTGGCATCGCTCCTCTTTGCAGTCCAGCAGGCGCAGGGGGTTCTTCTCAAAGCGGCCACGGCAGTCCTCGCACACCTGCGGGAGGAGCGGCCTGTAGTACGAGCGGAGGGCTTCGATGTACGCGGGGCGGCAGGCCGGATCCCCGATCGTGTTCAGCTTGATGGTGTAGTCCCGGAGCCCCAGCTCCATGAAGAACGTCCGAAGGATGTCGATCACCTCGGCATCGAGCAGCGCGTCCGCATCGCCGACCGCCTCGACGCCGAGCTGGGTGTGCTGCCGGTACCGCCCCGCCTGGGGCCGGTCGTAGCGGAAGTTCTGGGCGATGTAGTAGAGCCGAGTTGGTTGGGGCAGGCTGGACATCCCGTGCTCGATGTACGCCCGCATGACGTTCGCGGTACCCTCGGGCCGGAGGGCCAGGCGGTCGCCGCCCCGGTCCTCGAAGAGGTACACCTCCTTCTCTACGATGTCGGTGCCCGCGCCTGACGTACGAAGAAACACGCCGGCGTGCTCGAAGACAGGCGTGTCGATGCGGCGATAGCCAAAGGCCTCGCAGACGCGCTCGGCGGTGTCGCGGACGAACCGCCAGTACGGCCAATCGTCGGGAAGGACGTCTGCGGTACCGCGGGGAGCGGCGAATTTCTGCGGCTTCTGTGCCGATTCTGAGTCTGTCATTGGGCGGCAGGATATCAAGCCGCGCATCTTGACAGGCGAACTAGAATGCAGGCGGCGGGCACTTCATCATCGACCGCGGCTGCGGATGCTGGCCTAGGCGCCGATCCCCCCGATCGTGGCAGGTGGGGCCCGAACCGATACGCTGGTAGCGATGACCGTAGAAGCCGTACGAACGACACCTTCGGATACGCCGGCCGCGCAGCCGAGCGGGCAGCACCTGTTCGACGTGTGCGCGGCCTACCTGCCGCCCGAGAGCGTCGCCCTCATCCGGAAGGCGTTCGAGTTCGCCTCCGAGGCCCACAAGACCCAGAAGCGCCTCACAGGCGACCCCTATATCGTCCACCCCCTGGACGCCGCCCTGACGGTCGCGGCCATCCAGATGGATCCCCCCACCATCGCGGCCGCTCTGCTTCACGATGTGCAGGAGGACTGTGGCGTCCCCAACGAGGAGCTGGCGAAGCAGTTCGGTCCGGAAGTGGCAAAGCTGGTCGACGGCGCCACCAAGCTCGAGCGCATCCCGTGGCTGGCGCCCGGGGAGCGGCCGGGCGACCAGGCGATCCAGGCGGAGAGCCTGCGGAAGATGTTCATGGCCATGGCCGAGGACATCCGCGTGGTCATCATCAAGCTGGCCGACCGCCTGCACAACATGCGGACGCTGGACGCCAAGCCGCCCGAGAAGCGCCTGCGGACCGCGCATGAGACGATGGAGATCTACGCCCCGCTGGCGAACCGGCTGGGCATCTGGCAACTCAAATGGGAGCTGGAGGACCTGTCGTTTCGCTACCTGGACCCCGAACGCTACAAGCAGATCGCCAAGCTCCTGCAGACCAAGCGCGGGTCGCGTGAGCGGTATGTCTCGCAGGTCGAGCGCATTCTCAACGAAGAGCTGGCCCGCAACGGCATCGAGGCCGAGGTGAAGGGGCGCGCCAAGCACATCTACTCGATCGCGCAGAAGGCCGACCGCTACGCCGCCGAGCACAAGGGCTTCGACGAGATCTACGATCTGCTGGCGCTGCGCGTGATCGTGACCACGGTGGGCGACTGCTACAACGCCCTGGGCGTCGTGCACGGTCTCTGGCATCCCATCCCCGGCCAGTTCGACGACTACATCGCGAGCCCGAAGGAGAGCCTGTACCAGTCGCTGCACACCACGGTGATGGCGCTGGGTGCGCGGCCGCTGGAGGTGCAGATCCGCACGCTGGAGATGCACCAGCTGGCCGAGTACGGCGTGGCCGCGCACTGGCGCTACAAGGAGGGCGGGCCCACCAACACGGACCAGCAGTACACCGAGCGCATGTCGTGGCTGCGCCAGCTCCTGGAGTGGCAGCGCGATATGTCGCAGGCAGAGGAGTTCGTCGAGTCCGTGAAGGCAGACCTCTTCCGCGACCAGGTGTTCGTGTACACGCCCAAGGGCGAAATCAAGGAGATGCCGGCCGGCGCGACGCCGATCGACTTCGCGTACCGCGTGCACACCCAGCTTGGCCACCGCACGATCGGTGCGAAAGCCAACGGCCGGCTGGTGCCGCTGAACTACCAGCTGCAGAACGGCGACGTGATCGAGATCCTGGCGTCGAAGGCCTCGCGTGGGCCGACGCGCGACTG
>JACRBR010000307.1 GCA_016213125.1 Chloroflexota bacterium
AGTGCCAGCAGTGCCACGACGACGTCGATATGAAGTGGTCACGCTCCGCGCACGCTGGCCAGTCCTGCGAATCCTGCCACGGGGCTGCCGACCGCCACATCGAGTTTGGCGCCATTGTCGAGCCCATGAAGGAGCTCTGCACGACCTGCCACCAGAAGACCACGGGCCGTCCCGAATCCTTCTCCACCATCTTCCGTCTGGACCACTTCCCACTCGATGACTGCATGACCTGTCACGATCCGCACTCGCCCGCCGCTGCCTTCCCGGAAATCCCGCACAACGTGGAAGGCCGCGAGGACTGCCTGGCATGCCACGGCGTCCGCGAGATCGCGTCGCTTCCGCCGAACCACATCGAGCGGCCGGTCGAGCTCTGCCTGGGCTGCCACAAGCGCAAGGAGGGTTCGCCATGAGCAAAGGCGTACCGCGGCGCACATTCATAGGCCTGGCTGGACGCGTTGTTGTCGGCTCGATCGTTATCTATGGTGCGCCCTCCCTCGTGATGAGCCGCCTGGGTCAACCCGGTACGGCCAACGCCGATACCGCCCCGCCCGGATACGAGCCGCGAACGCACGAATGGGTCTTCATCGTCGATACGACGAAGTGCATCGGCTGCGGGCGCTGCGTGCGCGCCTGCAAAGAAGAGAACAGCGTACCGATGGATCCGGACTTCAATCGGACCTGGATCGAGCGCTACGTCCAGACCTCGGACGGCGAGTGGCACGTGGACTCTCCCGATGCCGGGATCAACGGGTTCACCTCCTGGGAGGCCAACAGCGAGCTGGAGGATCTGGACATCACCAAGGCGTTCTTCCTCCCCAAGCTCTGCAATCAGTGTGAGAAGCCACCCTGCGTCCAGGTCTGTCCCGTTGCAGCCACCTACAAGACGGACGACGGCGTCGTCCTGGTCGACCGCGACCGCTGCATCGGCTGCCGTTACTGCATCCAGGCATGCCCCTACGGCGCCCGCTACCTGGACCCGCACGAGCACGTCGCGGACAAGTGCACGTGGTGCTACCACCGGATCACCCGTGGCCTGAAGCCCGCTTGTGTCGAGGTCTGCCCGGTGGGCGCGCGTAAGTTCGGCGACCTGCGCGATCCGGAGAGCGAGGTGTCGAAGATCATCGATGACCTGCGCACATACGTCCTCAAGGAGGATCTGGGCACCAAGCCACGCGTGCACTACACGCAGCTGGACGAAGGCGTGCGGTAATGGACGGCTACATCTTCCCCAACGAGTCGGAGTTCCAGTGGAGCATCCTCATCGTTCTCTACCCGTTCATCACCGGTCTCGTTGCCGGGGCGTTCGTCGTCTCCTCGCTCTACCACGTGTTCGGCATGAAGTCCCTGCGCCCGGTGGCGCGGCTGGCGCTGATCACCGCGCTGGCCTTCCTGCTGATTGCCCCGTTGCCCCTCCAGGCACACCTTGGCCACCCGGAGCGCGCGTTCCTCATCTTCCTCACGCCACACTTCACGTCCGCCATGGCCGGATTCGGCTACATCTGGATGTTCTACCTCGTGCTCGTAGTCGTGGAGACGTGGCTGGTGTTTCGACCGGATATCGTTGCTCTCGCCCAGCGCAGCCGCTGGCCCCTTTCAGCCGTTTATCGCTCAATGGCCCTCGGTGTGGATGACGTCTCCGAGGAGGCGCTCGAAGTCGACCGAACGCTCATCAAGGTACTGGCTGCCGTCGGTATTCCCGCCGCTGCGCTCCTCCACGGATACGTCGGCTTCATCTTCGGCGCCATCAAGGCAAACCCATGGTGGTCCACGCCCCTCATGCCCATCATCTTCCTCCTCTCCGCCATCGTGTCGGGCATCGCGCTGCTCATCGTCATCTACGTCGTCGCCATGAAGCTGCTCGAACGCGAAATCGACCACGACTGTGTTCGTGCTATGGGTGGCCTCCTCGCCGCCTTCCTGTTCATCGATCTCACCCTCGAAGGCCTCGAGATCCTCAGCATGGCGTACGAGCAAGAGGAGAGCTGGGAGGTCGTGAGCGGGCTCATCGACCGCATCTTCGTCAGCTTCGTGATTGTCCAGGTTCTGTTAGGTGCAGTCATTCCCCTGGTCGTGTTGGGGTACCTGTCGCTGGGCCGGGTCAACAAGGGCCTTTCTACCGCTATCACAACACTCATCGGCGGCATGGTCGTCGTGGGCGTGTTCGCCATGCGGTGGAACGTGGTGGTGGGCGGCCAGATGATCTCCAAGAGCCTGCGCGGATACGTCGAGTACGAGTGGATCTTCGGCGGCCGCGAGGGCGTGTACATGGCCGCCCTCATCCTGTGCTTGCCGCTCGCAGCCTTCGTCGCCCTCGCCACTCTTCTCCCTCCTTGGGTTCCTGCCACCGCTGTAGCCGAGGCCGATCCCGGCGCGAGGGTCACCTCCCCGGGCGTCGCCATGCGCGGCCAGATCGTGCTCGCGCCGCGGGGCGAGCAGGGTGCGCAATATCTGGACCTGCTTGGCGGGTCGCGGCCCAAGCGGTATCTCGGCCTGAAGCTTGCGATTGTCGGGCTGGCCTCCACCATGGGCGCCCTGATGTTTGGGGTGCTCGCCGCGCCCGGTTCGCCCCGCCTGCTGGAGTTGCCCGGATCGTCGCCGGAGCGCGTGCTCGTCCCGCAGCTCCGCACGAACTACCCGGCGGCCTTGCTGGCCAGGTTTACCGAGCCCATGGGCGGCTCCTGGGTGGAACCGCTCGACCTCACCGTCATGGGCGACCGTGTATTCGTGCTCGATCACGCCGGCGAGCAGGTGGTTGAAATTGACCTCGAGGGTGCCTTCGTTCGGTCCTTCAGCGCCGCCACCGTACCCGGCCTGGACATCCACCATCCCCACACCATGGGTAACGACGGCGCCCACATCTACATCGGCAACACCTTCCCGCCGCGCGTCTACGTGCTCGATCCCGCCACGTCCACCCTGGTGCGCAGCATCGTCCTGCCGCCGGGACTGATCGAGGGGCTGCCGGCCGTCCCAACCGGCATGGCGCTCACCGGCGAGGGGAACATCGTGGTTGCCGATGGTCAGAACCACCGCCTCATCATCGTCACGCCGGAAGGTGACCTGGTGCGGGTTGTCGACCGGCCATCGGGCTCCTGGGACCTGTTCAAACCCGGCAATATCAACGTCGCGCCGGAAACGGCCGCGGCGCGCGTGGGTCCTATCGCCACGACCGGTCGGCCGGGTAGTGTCGGCATCACCGGCGATGGCACGATCCTCGCGCTGGACATCCTTGGCCCGGGCGTGATGCGCGTAAACCCGGATGGCACGCTCGCGACGACGTTCGCAAGACCATCAGACCCCGTTGGCGGCGTCTTCGACCCGACCGACATCCTCGTCGATGCAGAAGGCCGTATCTTCGTCTCCGACGAGCTCATTCACGGCATCCAGGTGTACGATCGAAACGGCACGCCCCTCGGCATCATCGGCCGGGCCGACCCCAACGCCTTCACGGAGCCCGTGGACATGGCGCGGCCATCAGCGCTCGCCCTGCGTGGCGGCAAGCTGTACGTCATCGACCGAGGCAAGGGCGTCGTGGTCTACCAGCTGCCATCCGGAACCGAGGCGGTCGCGCCCTAGCGGTGCGCGTTCTACCTCCGGCGCGTTAGCTTCAAACCCACTCAGTCGCGTGAGACTCGGTCAATCCAGTGCGAAGAGCTGCCGTACCGCCCGGTCAGCCTCGCCACCGCCCAGGGCGGCGTCGGACCGCAGGTGCGCAATCGGCTCGTGCAGCATCTTCTTCTGGAGCGCGACCGTTAACGCTTCGATGCGGCGTCGATCGGCTTCTGGAAGCCGGGCCAGGAGCGTGGACGTCCGGGCAAGCTCCGATTGACGGATAGCCTCCGCCCGGCCTCGGAGGGCGGCGATCGTCGGAGCAGCGTCGCGGACCGCCAGCCACCTCTGGAACCTCCGGACTTCTTGGTCAACGATCCCCTGCGCCTGGCGCGCAGCCGCGCGACGGCCCCGCATGTTCGAGAGGACGCGCGCCTCTAGGTCGTCGATGTTGTACAGGTGCACGCCCGGGATATCGCCGGCCGATGGCTCGATATCGCGCGGCACGGCGATGTCGATGAGGAAGAGCGGGCGCCCGCCGCGGTCTCGCATCGCGTCCGTGACCATGTCACGGAAGATCACATGATGCGGGGCGCTCGTGCAGCTGATGACGATGTCGCTCTCCGGCAGTGCATGCTCCAACTGCGCCAGCGTCACGCCGTTTCCGCACTCAAGTGCGAGCCGCTCGGCCCTTTCGACAGTCCTCCCCGCCACGGAGAGGGCGGCAACGCCTTTACTCACGAGGTTGCGCGCGGCCAGCTCCCCCATCTTCCCTGCGCCGATGAGCAGCACCCGGGCGCTCCGCAGGTCGCCCAGCACCCCGCTCGCCAGCTCAACCGCGGCGTAGCTGACGGATGCGGCGTTTCGCCCCACGGCGGTCTCGGTTCGGACGCGCTTTCCGGCCCGGATCGCGTCCCGAAACAGGGTTCCAATGACCGGTCCGGTGGTCTCTGCAGCAAGGCCGTGCCCCAGCGCGTCCCTCACCTGGCCCAGGATCTGGGGTTCGCCCAGGATCGCCGAATCTAGCCCCCCGGCGACCGAGAAGAGGTGGCGCGCTGCGTCCTCACCCTCAAGGTAATAGAGGTGCTCGTCGAGGCCCCGCCTCGGTACAGGGCGACCCTCGAGCCAGAAGCGCTTGAGCGCGGGCCGAAGCGAAGCCGCACGGTCCCACGCCGCATACAGCTCCACGCGGTGGCAGGTCGAGAGAATGGCCCCTTCCGGCACAAACGACGCCAGGCGTTGAAGCGCCCCTTGTAGTTCCGAAGGAGTAAACGAAAGGGGCTCGCGAAGGTCGATCCCCGACCTCTTGATGCTCATGCCCAGCACCGCGATCCGTGGGTGGCTTCCCCGCCTCGCGGCGCCCTCTCCATCCGGTGCGGCGAAGCCTCCCCGCTGGGATCGCGGACTTGGGCGCGGGGTCTGCCGCGCGCCCAACGTGACCGAGTTGCGTTCGCCAGCCTGCCTCTTCATGAAGCCAGCTCCATCCGCTTACGACGATGGTACCCTCGCATTCCGCCTTCGCACATCGTCTGGTCGGTAGATCGCGGGGCCAGGACCGCTCGCCGTGAGACATGCTGATCAAGCCCCGGCGATACGTTCCCACCTGTACCCCCGGCTATACGAAACGAGATGCATCGATGGGTCGAACCGGCAGCCTCGCGGGGACGTTCGGCACTTGGCCCCGGCGCCCTGTGGAACGACAGTGATAGCAACGGCCGACGCCCCTACATCCAACGGGGTCTGCCGCGGAGGTAACGCCATGCTGAGTCTTTCAAGACTGCTCTGCGGGACGGTGACCGAGGGTGACGCCCTGCGATACGATCGGCGCTCCGCGGCGCTCCCGCCTCACCTGCTCCACTTCTCCGAGGACAAGCGACCGGTGGTGGTTTGGAACGTCACCAGGAGCTGTAACCTCCACTGTGTCCACTGTTACGCCGCGGCGGCCGATCGCCCCTTTGCCGGCGAACTTTCGACCGAAGAAGGCCTGCGGGTCATAGACGACCTGGCGGCCTTCGGCACTCCGGTCGTTCTCTTCTCCGGCGGCGAACCGCTGTCCCGCCCGGACCTCTTCACCCTCTCCCGCCACGCGCGCGATCGCGGACTGCGCGCCGTGCTGTCCACCAACGGCACGCTGATCACGCCGGATGTGGCGCGCGAGGCCAAGGAGCAGGGATTCTCCTACGTCGGCGTGAGCCTGGACGGGCTCCAGCCCATCCACGACCGCTTCCGTGGCAAGCAGGGCGCGTTCGACGCGGCGATTGCGGGCATACGGGCCTGCCGCGAAGCCGGCGTCCGCGTCGGCGTGCGCTTCACCATCACGCGCCGCAACCAGCACGACCTGCCGCGCATCCTCGATCTGTTGGAGGAGGAGGATATCCCGCGCTTCTGCATGTACCACCTCGCGTATAGCGGGCGGGGCAAGCGTATCGCCGCCGATGCGCTGGCTGCTGACGAGACGCGCGCAGCCCTCGACCTGCTCTGCGATCGTGTTCTGGACTGGCACGAGCGCGGCATGGACAAGGAGGTCCTGACCGTCGACAACCATGCCGATTCCGCCTACCTGTACTTGAAGATCAAAGAAACCCAACCCGAGCGTGCTGAAGAGGTGCTGCGCCTCATGCGGTGGAATGGCGGCAACAGTTCTGGCACCGGAGTCGGCTGCATCGACTACCTGGGAAACGTGCACCCGGACCAGTTCTCCTGGCACCTGACCCTCGGCAACGTGCGGGAACGGCCGTTCAGCGAGATCTGGCAGGACGTGTCCAACCCGCTTCTGGCAGGCCTTCGGAGTCGAGGCGAGCTGATCACCGGCCGCTGCGCAGGCTGTGGGTTCTTCGACATCTGCAACGGAAATCTGCGCGTGCGCGCCGAGGCCGCCACTGGCGACCTCTGGGCGTCCGATCCCGCGTGCTACCTCACCGATGGTGAGATTCACGCGGGAGAACTGGTGGGTGCGTGATGAACGTAGCGACAACTTCACCGGGCCGTCCACCCTTCCTCGACGTTGACTTCGACCTCACGCCGTTCACACTAGCGTGGGAGATCACCCGCTCTTGCGCCCTCGCGTGCGTCCACTGCCGGGCTGAAGCGGTGCCACAGCGGGATCCTCGCGAGTTGACCACCGAAGAAGCCTTCGGCGTGCTCGACCAGATCGTCGATCTGGGTAAGCCAATCCTCGTAATCACCGGCGGCGACCCCATGATGCGGCGCGACGTCTTCCAGATCCTGGAAGGGGCCGTAAGGCGCGGCCTGAAGGTCGGTTTTTCGCCCAGCGCGACGCGCCTCGTGACCAGAGAGGCCGTGAAGCGTGTGCGCGACACGGGCGTCGATATGGTGCACGTCAGCCTCGACGGCTCCTGCCCGGAGGTACACGACACCTTCCGCCGCGTGCCAGGCGCCTTCCAGCGCACGATGGAGATCGCCGGGGACGTACGCGGCGTCGGGCTCCCACTCCAGATCGGCACGACCGTCACGCGACATAACATGCATGACATGCCCGCCATCTTGAACGTCGTTCGCGAGATCGGCGCGACCGTGTGGAACGTCTTCTTTCTCGTGCCAACGGGTAGGGGGCAGCAGGAGGCGATGCTCACGCCCCAGGAGCACGAGCAGGTGCTCCACTGGCTCGCCGAGGTGTCGGAGCAGGTGCCGTTCCGCGTCCGGACGACCGCCGCGCAGCACTACCGCCGCGTGCTGATCCAGCGCATGCGCGCCCGTGCGAAGCCCGACGAGTCGCAGACCTTTGAGCTGACGGGTGCGGGCTACGCCTTCCGGCAGGGAAAGGCTCCGGCCGAGAAAGGCGTGAACGACGGCAAAGGCTTCTGCTTCATCTCCCATGTGGGTGATGTGTTCCCCAGCGGCTTTCTCCAGATCTGCGCGGGCAACGTGCGCACGGAGCCGTTGAGCGAGATCTACCGCAACTCCGATCTTTTCCGCTCGCTAAGGAGTCCGGCCAGGCTCGAGGGGAAGTGCGGGCGATGCGACTTCAACGAGGTCTGCGGAGGCTCAAGGGCCCGCGCGTGGGCCATCACAGGCAATCACCTCGCGGAAGAGCCTTGCTGCGTCTATCAACCTGCCGCCGGGTAGGGAATCCCGTTCTCCCGCTCCCACGCCGCAACGTCCGGACTGAAGTACACCGGGCGGACCTTCTTGTACTCCGTCGTGCTGTACAGGACCGTGAACGTCTCTACGCCGTGAGTGCTCGCCAGTTCTTGCACGAATGCTTCGCAGTCCTCCTGGCATCGTGCATGGATCATCGTGAAGATGCTGTATGGCCAATCGTCGTAACGCGGGCGCTGATAGCAGTGACTGATCGCCGAATACGATGCGAACGCTTCGCCGACCTCACCCACTCGCTCGTCCGGAACATCCCACACCGCCATCCCGTTGGCCGAGAAACCCGCCGCCCGATGCCGCAGGATCCCCGCTATCCTGCGCAGCGCCCCGCGATCCCGCAGCAGCTCGAGTTCTCGCACGATG
>JACRBR010000311.1 GCA_016213125.1 Chloroflexota bacterium
CCACGGTTAAGGACCGGCCGAATTTAATACGCACGTTCTTCCCGCCACGGAAGGAGCGCAAGACGAGAAGGTTTCTTGGACCCTCCGTACTTGCTTGTCCGCGTATCGCAGTTTCCGGCTGGCCGTTGGATCGCGGGTGTCCCCATGCCACCGACATGCACCCCCGTATCCGCAGCGCAGCAATCTCGGTAGCACGGGATTTGGTGAATCGGTAGGCGCCCGCTTAACGGGCGAGGGACAAGGAGGTGCGGTTAGTTCCGTAAAGTCGTTAGCCCTACACACCAAAGAAGCTAATCCAATCAGGAGGAAGTACATGCCAAAGAAGCTCACCATCCTTGGTGCGCTGACGGCGGCGCTAGTGTTCGGATATCTGGGGCTGTTCAACGGCACTGCCGCTGGCACGCCGATCCAGCAGTTCGACACGAGCGGCGCCTTCGAAGTAGACGTGAACTGGTGTTACGATGGTGCGTACCCGGTGGCCGACGGCTCCGGTGGCGTGCTGTGCGGCGCCGGTTCTTCATCGACCTCGATTCCCGTGCCAGGCGCGGCGGTTCCGTCGTGGTCGATCATCAGCCAGCCGATCGGCAACCGCCTTGGCCTGCCGATCACCTTCACGCCCAGCGACGGCACGACCGAGTGGCAGACAGTGGCCCCGGCCTGTGGCGCGCTGGACGCCAACGGCGAGTGCACTGCGGCTACGACCGTGGGTGACGTGACGGCCCGCACCGACATTCTCTGCACGAACGGCGCGGACGACGTGCTGGGCGCTCCGGGCGGCACCGGTGGCAGCTCCGCGACGGAGTGGCCGAAGAAGGACCCGGACGGCGCCGGCCCTACTACGGGCTGGATCAACGTGCCCTTCATCCGCACCTCCGCCGCGACCTTTGAAGGCGGCGGTGGGCCGCCGACGGGCGGCCCGAACGCGTACGTGCCGGGCATCGCCCCGTTCCCGAACTCGGCCCCGAACGCGTACACGTTCGGCGCGATCGACACCTCGGTCCTGACCTTCTTGTACCTGGCGGGTGGGGCTCCGTTCCCGCTGCCGGCGCCGGTGCGCCTGCAGCTCGTCCAGGGCTACTCCTCCTACGCGTCCCAGTCCTCCAGCCCGGGCACGGGCGAAGGCCTGAGCGTGTCGGCGGCGTTGCTTGCCGGTTCGCCTGATGACCCGCCGAGCGACGGTTTCACCTGCCTCGACTCCCCGCAGGACTCGGTGGCGGAGACGACGTACCTCAAGGCGCCGAGCGTCGACACCATCATTCCGCGATGGGTCATGATCACCTCGGCGGCCGACCTCCGGGACGGCACGCAGGCGACCATCCTCGACTGGCAGTGCGTGACCATCGGTACGGGCGCACCCGATTCCGACGGCGACTGCCTGCCGGACGGCGCGGAGCCGCTGGCGGCTTCCTGCGTGGGCGGCGTGAACGACAAGGACTGCGACAACGACATGATCCCGGACGGGCTCGAGTCGTACCTGGGCTCCAGCCCGACCGCCGCCAACAGCGACGGCGACGCAGCCTCCGACTTCGAGGAGATGGGCTTCTTCACGGACCCGACCGTCGCGGACTCTGATGGCGATGGCCAGTTGGACAAGCAGGACGTGATTTCAACCAACGGCACGGAGGGGGCTGACGCCGCCGACTTGTCGGATGACAACTGCCCGGCGGACGCGAACGCCTCGCAGTTGAACACGGACTCGCTCTACCAGTACCACGGCCACGGTGCCACCACTGGCGACAAGTCCAACCCGGACGAGGACATGCAGGGCAACGCCTGCGACTCGGACGACGACAACGACGAGATGCCGGACGCCACCGAGGCGGGCCTGACCATCGTTCCGTGGTCCGGCACGACTGACCCGGGTGGCGCGGGCGACGCGGCCGACAGCGCGGTCTGCGCGGGCCCCGGTATCGGCGTTGCCCCGCTGGTCGTCATGAACCCCTTGGACGGGGACAGTGACGTCGACCTGGTGCTGGACGGCCGGGCGTGCACGTTCCGTGCGCGGCCGGACCTGGCCATCAGGGCGACCGCTTCCTGCCTCACGGCTCCGGTGGACCCGGACGGCTGCGCGCAGCCGAACAACGGCGCCGCCGGCGGCGCCGTGGACGACCCCGACGCGGACGGTCTGTTCGTCAAGGGTGGTTCGCACCTGGCCGTTGAGTCGGTGATACGCACGATGGGTATCAACGTCTGCCGCATTGGCGCGGCCGAGCCGTCTCCATGCCCGACTGGCGGCTCCGCCACCGGTCAGAACAGCGACATGGACGGCGACGGCGTCGTCGGCACGTCTGACAAGGACAGCGACCGCGACGTGATTGGTGCGCTCACCACCGCGTCGAACGTCCAGGACGGTGTTGAGACCCTGTTCTACGGCACCGGCGCTGCGATCTTCGACACCGACCGCGACGGTTGTGCGGACGGTGAAGAGATCGCGGACCACAACGGCGACTTCAAGGTCACGGCAGGCGACCAGCTCTCCTTCGTGATCAAGAAGAACACGGCTCCTGCGCTCGGCAAGCTTGACCCGGACAACGACGGCGACATCGACAACTACGACCTCGCCAACGCTGACCTGAACAAGAACAAGAGCCTGGACGCCGGCGACCAGCTGATCATGGCGGCCATCATCGGCGCTGTGGGCGCGTGCGACACGGTCGAAGACGCGATCGTGATCGGCACACTGGTCAAGAACGTCCCGTAAGGGAACTAGTCAGGGGGATCCCTCCGGGGATCCCCCTGGCGGGCAGGCGGCGCACGGACATGAAGGACGTGCGCCGCCCGGCCCGCGAAAACGCTTTCCCCGCCAGTTTTACGACGGAAACGCTCCGCTGAGCATGGATGCTTCGCAGCGGCGGCAACGCATTGCTGATGAGGAAGACGTGTCAGACACGTTGATGCTCGGACAGGTGCACGTGCGAGAGGCGCAACCGGTGCGACAGGCGCCACGCAACGCCCGACCGCAGACGGCCGCCGCGATAGCGACGCCGCGGCTGCTGGCTGGCGCGCTGGTGGTGGTGGCCGCGCTGGCGGCGTACCTGTTCACGCTGGCGCCCGACATGTACAGCCTGGACAGCCCGGAACTCGCCGCGGCCGCCAACCAGCTTGGCATCGCGCACGCGCCCGGGTACCCGCTGTACACGCTCGTGGGCTGGCTCTTCTCACACGCCTTCCCTATCGGCACTGTGGCGTTCCGCATGAATTTGCTCTCGGCGTTGTTCGGCGTGGCCGCCTGCGCGGCCGTGTACGCCCTCTCGTTGCACCTGACGCCGCGCCCGTTCGTGGCGGCGGCGGGGGCGCTGACGCTGGGGTTCTCGTACTACTTCTGGCTGGATTCCCTGATGGCCGAGGTGTACACGCTGGACGCGCTGCTGGTCGCCGGGCTGCTGCTCGCCGCGTACGGATGGCGAGCGCAGCCGTCACTCATGAGAGCGGCGTCCGTCGGCCTGATCCTGGGTCTCGCCTGCGCCAACAGGACCACCAGCTTCCTGTACTTGCCGGCGCTCGTCGCATTCGCGTGGCTCTCCGGCGAACGGGCCGCGCGCTCGTATGCCGCGGCGGGTCTGGGATTGGCCGGCGGACTGCTGTTCTACCTCTACCTGCCGCTGCGCTCGGCGGCCGGCGTGGACGTCGGGCCGGGCACCTACGCGCTGGACGGGACGCTGCGTGTGACCGACCTGGCGTCGTTCTCGGGGTTCTGGGACCACGTTTCGGCGGCGGCGTTCCGGCGGGAGGCGTTCGCCTACGGACCCCTCGACGCACTGGTCGAAGCGGGGCGGTTCGCCGGGTGGCTGGCGGGTTCGTTCCTGGGGGTGGGGGTGGCGCTGGGGATCGCCGGCATCGTGCGGCAGTGGCAGAACGACCGGGCGCTGCTGGTGCTGACCGCCGGGGTGGCACTGCCCGCCGCGTTGTTCTTCGTGAACTACGGCGCGATCGACAAGAAGTTCATGTTCCTGCCGGCCTACGTTGCCTGGGCGCTCTGGGTGGTCGTTGGCCTGGACTGGCTGCTGGCGTACGTCGAGCTGCCCGCGGGGTCGCTGTGGGCGGCGGGGGCGCTGGCGCTGCCGCTGGTTGCGCTGCTGATCAACGGACCGCTGGTGACGCTGCGCGGCGAACACGCGGTGCGGGACGAGGCCGAGCAGTTCCTGGCGCAGGTTGCGCCGGACGCCGTGGTCTACGGACGGTTCACGGATGTCGCGCCGCTGCAGTACTTGCAGCAGGTGGAGGGGCAGCGGCCCGACGTGCGGCTTGTCAACGGCTGGACCGCCGATCCGGCGTTCCTTGTCGAGTTGGCCGCAGCGAATGTCGGCGTGCGGCCGTTGTACATCACACAGACCGACGCCGCGGTGTGCGCGCGGTATGCGTGCGTGCCCGCCCCCGCGGGGAACGGGTACGAGGTGCGGCCCCCGGGGGGCTGAAGGTGGCATCACTCTCTCGCATCGTAGTCGTGGACGGGGAGCCGTCGGCGCCGATGCAGGGGGATGCGAATAGCAAGCAAGGCGGTGTGGCTGCTCCCGCGGCGAGGTTCCGTGGGAAGTACGAAGAAGGAGGTGACCCGGAACGACCCAATTGAACAGCAAGGAAATCGAGGGTTCGTGCTCTGAACCCGACAGCCCTACATCGTAGGAGGTTTAGTCTTGAAGAAGCCCCAAGCTCTGATCGGCCTTTTGGCCGCTCTGGGGACTGCGATCGGCGTGCTTGTAGCCGTCGTCGGCCTGCCTTACGGCCGCGCGGACTACACTGCGTTCGCAGAGCTCTACCATGGACCGACGAACAACAGCGGTCTCTTCCACATCGCGGTCGACTGTGACACGTCGGACGCGGCCACGGACGACCCCTGCACCGTGCTCCTGACGGGCGCTGCGCAGACGGTCGCCGCGGACGTCACCATCGGCAACTCAACGGCCGGCTCGGCCCTGCTTGCCGCGTTCAACTGGACCCTGGACGACCCGGACACCACGCGTCTCGACGCGGTGACGCCCGGCTCCTGCACGGCCCCCAAGTTGAACTGCAACCCGAACTTCCTGGACACCGGTGAAAGCACCGAGGGTCTGGGTGGTACGGCATGGAGCTGCGACCCGGTCCAGGCGGACCAGGACAGCAACAACGCGACCGGCGACCAGTCGCTGATCTCGTGCACGAACCCGACCGACCCGCCGACGCTGGCGGCCGGCCCGGCTCACCTCGACATGGGTCGCGTGACCTATGACGTGCCGATCGCCGCGGGCGTGGGCAGCGTCACCGTCGCCGTCAAGGATGTCAACATCTTCGACGAGACGGTTACCGAGCTCATGAGCTGCAACCCGGTTGTTACGGCGACGGGCAACTGCTTCCCGACGACGTACAACTTCATCGTGCCTCCGCCGACGGACACGCCGACGAACACGAACACGCCGGTCCCGGCGACCGACACGCCGACGAACACGCCGACGAACACGCCGACGAACACGCCGACGAACACGCCGACCCCCGCCGACAGCGGTCTGCAGAAGCAGGCTGAGACGAGCGGCAACCTGTTCCTGTGCAACGACACCGACGGCCCTGGCCCGATCTGCTCGGGTCCTGGCGAGGGTAGCCTGCACGTCAACGAAGTCGCCTTCAACATCGCCACCGGCGACACCGACGGCGACACGATTCCGGACGGCCTCGGCGCCTACGAGTTCTCGGTCGAGTATGACAACTTCGTCATCGAGTCCGTGAACCCGTGTGACGTGGTCTTCGGCCCCACCGGTGCGGGCGCGACCCGTGGCCCGGTGGATGAGGTAAACGCCTCTTCGCCCGCGAACGCCGACTGCACGCCCGACCCGGGTGCGCTGAACAACGGCACGTGCGCGAACTCGATCATCACCGAGAACATCGTCCACTTCGGCTGCGTCACGGGCGGCCAGGTTGAGGGCCCTGTCGGTAGTGGCATCATTATCGCCAGCCTCGAACTGGTCCCGCACGAGGACCTGTCGAACGACCTGTTCCCGGGGAACAACAACGGTGTCCTCACCGTCATCAAGGACAACGGCTGTGAGCTGGTCGACATCTTCGGTCACCCGACCGCTGGTTCGATCAACGGTGGTCTCACCAAGCTCTGTGGCGACCTGGCTGTGACCGTTCGCATCCTCGAGGGCGACCTTGACCTCGACTGCGACGTGGACGTCACCGACGCCCAGGCGATCGCGAGCCACTACGGCGCGTTCTTCGGCGGCTTGCTCTACAGCAAGTGGCTGGACCTCGAGCCGCAGTTCCACGACCTTGACATCGACATCAAGGACATCCAGAAGGTGTTCGGCCGCATCGGCAGCACCTGCCAGAACCCGATCCCGGCACAGCCGCCGCTGCCGCCCCCGACAGGCTTCGGCAACTAGTTTGCTGAAGGCAGTCGGGAAGGCTTCGGCCTGACCGGAAGAGAGTTCGGTAAGAAGGGGGAGCAGACGCAACCGCGTCTGCTCCCCCCTTCCCAAACCCGCTGCGGCGGGTCCCCGCCCGGGCGGGGTACTGTAAGAGGACAGGGAGGTGAGCGTTTGGAGAATTGCCAGCGACCGGCGCCCCCGGCGCCCAGCCCCCGTGTCCAGGCGAGATTGAGTCATCAAGGCCAGGAGGCCGCACCAGGAGTGAGCATCGGATGAGCAGAGTCCAGGGTGTGTTGTTGGGTGGTGGAGCGCTATTGGTGCTCGCGGGTGCGGCGATGTTGGCGGGACCGGGGGTGGCCTCGGGTCAGGGGGTGGCGTCGCTGAAGATCGCCCCTCCGTCGCAGAACATAACGCAGAACACAAACACCTTCTTCCTAGAAGTCAAAGCGGAGAATGTAAGTAACCTCGGCGCATATGAATTCACGATCACATTCGATCCCGCAATCATCGAATTCGTTGGAGCGAAGGACGATGGATATCTGGCGTCGACGGGCCGCCAGCAGCAGTGCTTCGGCTTCGGGCTTACGCCGGACGCCATGAATACGTTCAAAGCGCTGCACCTGGGCTGCAGCACAAACGGCCTGGTCGCGGGCAACACGGGCACGGCGGGCCCATCCGGCTCGGGCGTCCTCGCGACGATCGCGTTCAAGCCGGTGAAGCTGGGCACGGCGAACCTGGTGTTTGTGGGGCGCGGGCAGGAGCTGTACTACGTCGGTGCGCCCGATCCCACAAAGCCGGAAGGCGCCGTTGAGTTGGGCCACACCGCGCTGACGGCCGTGGAGGTCTGTCCGACCGGCGAGGCCGCGTCGTGCTACACCACGGACATTGAGTTCGAAGACAACACCGGCGTGGTGGCGATCATCGACCAGGCGGCCGCGACGCCAACGGCGCTCCCGCCGACGCCGACGCCGAAGCCACGGAAGACAGTCGAGAAGTCCGAGTTCCAGGCGACCGTCGCCGCAGCTGTGGGTACGCCGCGTGTGCTGGGCACGCCCGGCACGGGTACGCTCGCGGGCGACCCCGGGACCGGCGGCACCGGCGCCGGCGCCGATACCGGCATCGGTGCGAGCGGCACTGGTAGCGGTGTGGCAGGCAGCAGCGCCGGCGGCGGCGCGGGTGGTCGCAACGGCGAACTGCCGGAAGGCGTCACCATCGGCCCGGACGGGATCCCGCGCGGTCCCGACGGCGTGCCGATCGCGGGGTACGGCCCGCAGCCTCGGGAGACGAACCCGCTGTGGATCCGGTTGGGCATCGTGATGCTTATCGCCGGGGCCCTGGCGCTGGCTGCCGGAGCGAGCCGCCGGGCCCGCGTCCGGGCATGACGGCGGATACGAACGGCGGCACAGACCGCCTACGAACGGCGGAACGAAACACAGACACGGGGAGCACGTTACTCACAGGCAAGCGGGGAGACTGAAAGGAGCAGGGTCCCGGAACGGATTCCAGGCAGGGCCACATAGGCCAGACCGCCACTCTGGGGGAGAGCATCGGTCCCAAGGAGGAAGAACATTGTTCCTGCGCCATCTCTCCGTGCTTCCCATCCGCGCGCTCGCAGTCCTGCTGGCCGGTCTTGTCCTGTCGCTCATCGTGGCGCTCGATGCTGATCGGCCGGATCCGGCCGATGCCGACCCGGCGTTCGGGACCGTGAAGCCTGCTCCGAATGCGCCGCCCTTCGGCGGCAACATCGTGCTGGAGAACCACAGCTTCAGCCTGCCCGTCCAGATCACGACCTGCGCCGATGCTACGAACGCGCCCCTCTTCACCGCCGAGAGCGCGACCACCACGTCCATCACGGACAACGACGCCGCCTGGTCCAGCAACCAGTGGGCGAACTATGACATCGAGCTGACGGGCGGCACGGGCAGCCCGCAGTGGCGCACGGTGACCTCGAACACGGCCAACACACTCACGGTGAACAGTTCGTGGGGCGGACCCGTCGATACGGGAACGGCCACCGGCGGCAGCACGACGACGATCGTCGACCAGGGCAGCGGCTGGCTCACGAACGAGTTCGCATCGGACCTGGGTGACGGCAACCCGACATTCACGGTGGAGTTCACCGGGCCCGAGGGGCCGCAGACCCGCACCATCACGGGGAACACGTCCGACACGCTGACGGTGACGCCGGCCTTCACGACGCATGTCACCGAGACGGCGACGGGGGCGACGTCCAGCACACTGGTCGATGCGACGGCCTGGACGGCGAACCAGTGGGCGAACAAGTCGGTGCAGATCACGGCGGGCCCGGCCAGCGGCCAGTCGCGGCGCATCCTCTCGAACACAGCCACGACGCTGACCATCGAGGGCACGTGGACGACCTCGGCCGGCGGCCAGGCGACGAGCGGCACCACGACCACGCTGGAAGATGCGCCCCAGAACTGGACCGTGAACGCGTTCGCGGGCATGACGGTAGAGCTGCTGGCCGGGACGGGCGCTCCCGCGACGGCGCTCATCGCCTCCAATACGGCCAACACGCTGACCATCAGCGGCAGCTTCGCGACTGCGCCGGCGTTCGGGACCACGTACCGGATCCTGCAGCTGCCCGACGCGACCTCGCAGTACATCATCCGCGACGGCGCGTCGATCAATGCGGCGTTCCAGATCAAGCAGACATCGCCGATCCCGGCGTCAGGGACGAAGTTCCAGCTGTACAAGTCCGCCTGCCGGATCGGCGGCTACGACATCACCATCGGCTACAACGATACGAAGCTCGACGTGACCGACGATGGCGGCATCAGCTCCGGCAGCAACACGGTGACGACCTTCAACGACACCACGAAGTCGTGGAAAGAGAACCAGTGGGCCGGCTCCCGCATCACCATCACCGGCGGCACCGCCATCGGTCAGACGCAGATCATTACGGCCAACACCAAGACGCGGCTCACCGTAACGCCAGGGTGGAACATCACTCCGCCGAACGCGCTGCCGACTACAGGCTCGTTCTACACCATCGGCGGGATTACGGACGCCGGCTGGATACCCAACACGGCCGTCCGCCACAACGGTACGGCGACCAGCGGCAGCGCGTCCACGATCGCCCAGACCGGCGCGGGCTGGACAACCAACGCGTTCGCCGGCATGAGCGTCGAGCTGCGGACCGGCCCCGGGGCCCCGCAGACGAAGACCATCCTGTCTCACACGGCGGACACCATCACCATCAGTGGCAGCTTCTCCCCGGCCCCCGCGGCCGGCACCACCTTCCGCATCGTCGAAGGGTCCCGCACCTTCAACTGTCCCGGCGGCCAGATCTTCGGGCCGGCCACGGCGGAGCTGCACTGCGTGACCTTCGGGGCCTCGGGCACAGGTTTGCCGCAGGGTCCGACGGGCGTCGGCAACCTTGTCAATTTGTCGGTGACGGCCGTTGCGCGGGGCCTGGCGACGTTTACCTTGACAAGCCAGGTGCTGGAGGTTGACGGAACCACGATTCCTGCTGATACATTAAACGGCTCGAAGCGTGTAATTCTGTGTCCGGATAGCGCGGTGGATGGCCGCGTGACGTCGGGTGATCTTCTGAAGATCGCGCAGGCGTTCGGGCAACACGTCGGGGACCCGCTGTACACGGTGACGAAGGACCCCGACGAAAACGGTGTCATCAGCTCGGGAGATCAGCTGGCGACAGTAGCGGTATTCCTGCAGTATTGCGTACAGAGGGTGATCGCCCCGTAGGGCGGCCCATCGGAAGAGGCACAGGCAAGACGGGATTCAGCCGGTGCGTCACAGGTGCGGAGCAGAGGGTTCAGAGGGTTGGAGGTCACAGTGACACAAGGCAGATGGTGGATTGGCGGTCTTGCCGTAGCGGTGCTGTTGAGCGGCATCGCGGCGTTGAGCGTCTCCTTCTTCAGGGGCCAGAATGCCGAGGGAGCGATCGACAACGACTACGAACTCTACGTCGACTGCAACCCTGGTGGCGCGGTCGATGCATCCTGCAGTCCGGCCGCAGGGGCCGTCAGCGTCGACGTCGTCCTGAAGAACACGACCGGCAGTGGCATCGCG
>JACRBR010000312.1 GCA_016213125.1 Chloroflexota bacterium
CGACCTCGGGCAAAGTGATCACGAACGGCCGCGTCGTGGGACTGCTGGAGCTGGGCTCGGGGTTCCATCCGCAGATCACGGGCAGGGAGAACGCGCTGCTGAACGCAGTGCTCCTCGGGCTCACGCTGGCCGAGGCGCGCGCGGTGCTGCCGGAGATCGTCGAGTTCTCGGAGCTGGGGCAGTTCATCGACCAGCCGATGCGGACATACTCATCGGGCATGTTCTTCCGGCTGGGGTTTTCGGTGGCCGTGCATGTGAAGCCGGAGGTCTTGCTCATCGACGAAGTGCTGGCGGTGGGTGACGCGCAGTTCCAGGAGAAGTGCATGAACCACATCCACGGCCTGCGGTCGCAGGGTGTGACGCTGGTGCTGGTGACGCATGACATGCTGAGCGTGCCAAAGTTCTGCGACCGGGCGGTGCTGCTGGAGCAGGGACGCATCACCGACGAGGGGACGCCGCAACAGGTCGTACATGGATACCTCGCCCGGGTGGAGGCGCTGCTGGCGCTGCGCGTGGAAGAGCAGCAGCGGCTGAAGGTGGCGCAGGCGGTGGCGCCATGATGATCCGGCTGGACTTCACCGGCCGGGCGAAGCGCGCGGCGCGGGCGATCCGGATCGGGCCGGCGGCGCTCCCGGGCGTGGTGATGATTTCAGAGTGCAGCCCGCGATTGCCGTTCAAGGACGGGAGCGTGGACGAGCTGTTTGTAGATGACGCGGTCGCGCGGCGTGGGGACATCGTGGAGACGCTGGATGAACTGTGGCGGGTTAGCAAGCCCGGGGCCCTCATCCACCTGCGGCTGCCGCACGCCTCGTCGGCGATCGCGGCGTCGCGTGACCCGAGGCCAAAGCCGCTTCTGACGCTGAACACGTTCAACTACTACGATCCGCGCAGCAAACCGTGGGACGCGCACTCTCCAGCGACGTTCACGGTCGAACGGGCGCGACTGCGCGTAGCAGCCGGCCGGGGGGAGGGTGATGCGGGCCTGGCCCTGGCGCGAGGGCCGTTCGCACAGCTCATCGAGAAGCTGGCAAACGGGAGCCGTGGCTCGCAATATCGATTCGAGCGATGGTTCGCGCCCTTGTTCGGGGGGTTCGAGGAGTTCGAGGTTGTGCTGGGCGTCGTGAAGGAGGCAGAGCGTCGACGGCCCGAGCACGTCGCTTCGGCAGCGGGCGCGAATGGCGCCTCGGAGCATGGCTCGAAAGCCCATAGCGAGGCGGAACGCGCGGAATGAGACGGTCGTCAACGCCAGAGCGATGCAGCGCGCGGGCCGGAAGGCCCGCGCTCCGGTTGTTACGACGCGCCAACCTTTCTGGCGATTGTTGGTTACGATAGGGCGATGAGCATAGAAACCGAACGGCCGCCGGCCTCCTCACCTGAGTTTGACCTGTCGTACTCCATCGAGGACTTCATCGCGAGCGACGGGCGGGACTCGCAATACATCTATCGGGCGATCGAAGACACGATGGTCGACCTGGCGACGGAAGTACCGGGCGGCCGCGTGCTGGACGTCGCGTGCGGGACCGGCAAAGTTTCGATGCGGATCGCCGAGCGCGGGTGCTTCTCAGTCGGAGCTGAAGCGTCGATGGAGATGATCGGCCTTGGGCGATGGGTGCAGCCCGAGAGCATGGCGCTGATGGTGCGGAGCATCGCCGAGGACCTGCCGTTTGCGAGCGACACGTTCGACCGCGTGATCTGCCAGGGGTCGCTGGACCATTTCGTCGATGGGCACGCGTTCATGCGAGAGGCGGCGCGAATCATCAAGCCGGACGGGCGCGTGGTCATCGCGCTCGCGAACTTCGAGAGCGTGTCGTGCAGGCTGGGCCGGACGATCGACCGCGTGAAGTGGAAGCTGGGACGGCCGCGACCCCCCTGGCGGCGGTACTGGCAGACGCCGGAAGACCACAACGTGAAGGGCGACCTCCCGTACGTGAAGTCGCTGGGCGGCGACCGGCTGGAGCTGGAACGGTGCACCGGGATCTCGCTGCTGTGGCTGTTGTTCGGATGGAAAAGCGTGCTGGGACGGTTGCCGGAGGGCGCGGCGAACCGCGTGCTCCACGCGCTGGATGGGTACGCGCGCAAGCGGCCCGGGCAGGCGGACATGATGATCTCGGTGTGGCGGCGGCCATCGCCGCGCAAGTGAGGACGCCATGCCGGGCGACCTGACGCAGGACTTCGACGCGCACGTGCCCTTCTCGTTCGCCGAGATCCCGGAGACGCCGCCGTGGGCCAACCGGGGCGCGCGCGTGAAACGCTGGTTCTTCATCGCGTTCGCGGAATCCTGGCTGGCGATCCTGCTGTTCCGGCTGAAGCAGAAGCTGCGGCGTGCCCACGTTCCGGCGCTGCCTGTGTTGTGCGACATGCTGTCGCGGTCGCTGTTCGGCGTGTCTATCGGGAACGCGGTGGAGATCGGGCCGGGTCTGATGATCACACACGGCAACGTCGTCATCGACGGCCGGACCCGCATCGGCAAGCACTGCCAGATCAATCCCTGGGTGACGATCGGGCTCTCAAACAGCCGGAAGTACGGATTTAGCGCGGAAGGGCCGACCATCGGCGACGAAGTGCACATCGGGACCGGGGCAAAGATCCTGGGGCCCGTGTCTGTTGGCGACCACGCGCGCATCGGCGCGAACGCGGTCGTGGTGGACGACGTGCCGCCGAACGTGACGGTAGTCGGCGCCCCGGCTCGCGCGGTGAGCGCAACGCGGGTGGGGTCACAGGCCAGCGCGAAGAGCGACGAGGTGTTGATAGCACAGATGAGACAGGCCATCGTGGACTACAAGCTGCGGCGGCAGTCGCTGCGGTCGCTGGTGGACACATTGATGGGTGCGTTCGAGAACGGGTCAGGCGGGCTGCAGACTGCGAAGGAACGTGTGCACGACGACCTGTCGTTTCTCGACGCCATCGCCGAGGCGGACGGGGGCGAGTCGACGCAGGTCGCCGCGGCCATCGGTGCTGTGGAAGCAGTGCTTGCCTAGCCCGCCAGAGCGTCCCAAGCAGCCTTTCCAAGCGCACCCAGCGTCACATTGCCTTCGGACTCGCGGCCGGCGCCACCGGAGCCGCTGCCGCCTTCGCAGAACGCCGCCATCGCGAACTCTCCCGACGGACCATGCATGACCGCACCGCCGGTGCGGGCGCCGTTGAGGAACGCGCCGCCCTTCTCGGCCACCCACGCCGAACGGGGGTCGGGTGGCAGCATGTTCATCTCGTTCCATGGCAGCTCACGAGAGAGCTCGTGGCGGTAGTCGCTGCGCCGCATGATGCGGAGCATGTCTTCAGACGCGTCGACCGAGACGGCCTCGTGGTGGCCGATGAGCGCGAAGAGCGCGCACATGTCGGCGGCGGCGGAGACGTTCATCTTGCGTGGGTCGAGTCCGGCCGAGCGGTCGCCCAGGCGGCAAAAGATCCGTGTGTTCTTCAGTCCAAGCCGCTCCATCTGCGCGTTTATCGCATCGAGCCCGACCATGTCGATGCACATGTTCGTGGCACTGTTGTCGGAGATGATCATCATCAGGGTCGCGGCATCCCGGACCGTCATCTCGACACCGAACGACATCTTCGAGAGCACGCCCGAGCCTAGCGAGCGGTGCCGTTCTTCGTAGCGCGCGCGGTCATCCAGGCGGAACCTGCCATCGTGCACGGCCTGATACAGCGTGACGAGTATCGGCGTCTTAATGAGGGAGGCCGTCGGCATGACGGTCCCTTCGTCGTGGCCAACGTGCTCGCCCGTCGCGAGATCCGTCACAGCCCAGGTGCAGGAGCCGGTGTGGGCGTCGCTGATGCGGCGCAGGTGCGTGGCGAGCTGCTGCATCTTGGTAGACGTCGCGCCGGTCATTTCACGACTCCGGCTTCGAGCTCGGCCTGCGTGTACTCGACCTGCTCGTCCTTCAGGCTGGGGTCGTAGGGAGGATCGGGATAGTTGATGAGCCATCCCTCCTCTTCGCCGATGTTCTCGAGGCCGGTGGCGACGTTGATGGGGATGAACAGGCGCGTCGGAG
Organism: Chloroflexota bacterium; assembly: GCA_016213125.1. Classification (GTDB taxonomy): domain Bacteria; phylum Chloroflexota; class Dehalococcoidia; order DSTF01; family JACRBR01; genus JACRBR01. The sequence goes on from JACRBR010000312.1 coordinate 3,999, forward strand.
TTGCGGCGTCGAGGATGTGTTCCTCGCGCTGCCAGTGCGGGCCGCCGCTGTAGAGGATGATCTTCATGCGCCCGCGGACACAGACGTAGCGGGCGACGCGGACACGGTGCAGGTGGTAACCCTTAAAGGCGCCGGGCGCAGCTACCGTGAGGGAGGCGACGGTCTTGTCGCCATCCTTGAACAGCTCCAGCAGCCAGCCGTTCTCGTTGCGCTCGTGGTCGTAGGTGGTGACCTTCTTCGCTGGCTCTGTGCCAATCTTGTCGAACATTGCGCCTCCATAGTGGACGGGAGGGTCCAACGGGATGATCGGTCAGCGGAACGTGTCCGGCAAGTGATGCCGGAGGTTCAGTTCTTGGCGCTGACGGCGTGGATGCCGCGGCTCAGGACGCTGACCGGGGAGGCGGGGAAGAGGCTGCGGACGGGTTTGAGGATGATATTGGTCTCGGCCTTCAGGATGCCCGGAATGGCGGCGAGCGTTTTGGTCATGAAATCGGTCAGATCGTCGTTGCTGGGGAAGAACGCGAGGGCGATGATATCGGCGTTGCCGGTGGTGTACCCCACGTACACGACGCCCTGAGCTTCGGCGATGCTCTCGGCGATATCGGTGATGCGGGACAGTTCCCCGGAAATGCTGATGACGGCGGCCGTGTTCAGGCCGAGGCGGGCGGGGTTGGTGACGCCGACGATCCGGAGCACATCGTCCTTGATCAGGCGCTCTATGCGGTTGCGAACGGTTCCCTCGGAGACGCCGACGGACTCCGCGATCTCCCGATTGGTCGCGCGGCCATTTTGCTCCAGGATGCTGAGAATGTGCTGATCAACGCCATCCGGCTTCTGAAATGGCAACGTTTGGGCCTTTCCGCTGACACTTTCGTCAGCGAACGATAGCATGCGGCCTAACAGTGTCAAGCCGAGAGCGGCCGTCGATCCAACGGCCTTGACGCGTGCCAGGGATGACGCGAGGTTACAATGGCGACAACCTCTGCTACCGTGCGACGCATCAGGCGCGCGGCATCTCCCGACAGGCTTCCATGACCGATCGCGGCTACTGGTCGACGTACACGCGAGCGCGCGTTTCGCGGCGGCGCGCGTTGGCGGGGGGGCTTGTTGCTGCAGCCGGAGCTGTCGCGTGGACGTGTGGGAGGAGCGACGGACCTCCGGCCGTCCCCGAACCTCGACCCGGCGGCACCGTCCGAATTGGCACCACGCTGCCTTTCTCGGGCCTCGACCCGCAAACAGAGGCGGGCACGGGCCTCTCGATCACGGCTCGGCTGTATGGATACCTGCTGCACGTCGACCCACGGGACGACAGCATCATCTACGACCAGGCGGAGGGCGTCGAGCAGCCGGACGCAACGACGTACCTCTTCAAGCTGCGGCCGGGTGTGAAGTTCCACGACGTTGAGCCGGCAGGCGGTCGAGAGCTCGTGGCGGACGACGTCGTGCAGTCGGTCGAGCGATTCAGGAACAACCCCATCGCCACGACGAAGACGTTTCATTCCACGATCCTGGATCGCGTAGAGTCCGTGGATGCGAGGACTGTGCGCGTAACGACCAGGCGCCCGTACGCGTACTCGCTGGCATACCTGGGTGACATCTCGGCAGGCGCCATCCTGGCGAAGGAGCTCATCGAGCAGGAGGTGGGCCTGTACGAGGCGGCGGCGGGCAGCGGCCCCTTCCAACTCGAGCGGGGCAAGCCGCCCGACAGTGCGCGCATCGTTCGAAACAGTACCTACTTTCGGGCACCGGTCCCTTATCTGGATGCAATGCAGTGGCAGGTTTTCAGCAGCGACAAGGACAAGCAGGAGGCGCTGCGAAACCATACGATCGACGTAGTACCGGCAGGACCGCGCCGGGATGTTGAGGCACTGGCTGACAGCAATGATGACATTGAGGTGACAGCAGAGCCGAGCCTTTCGTGGCTCGCGCTGGGCTTCAGGATGGACGTACCTCCGTTGCACGATCCCCGCGTGCGGGGTGCGATGGATCTTGCGCTGGACCGTGACGCGATGATCCGGGACATCGCTTCGGGAGATGGCCGAATCCTGGGGCCGGTGAATCCCCAGCTTGCCGACGGATACTGGTCTCTCCCGGACGTTGACGTCCGGGAAGCGTTCGGCGGCGCAGCATCGATGGAGGAGCGGCGGGTTGCAGCACGCCAGCTGCTCGCAACCGCGGGCGCCGAGGGCGCGAGCTTCCGACTGCAGGTGGTGAACACGCCGGCGCTGCTGGACCTGGCAGGGTTGATGAAGGAGCAGCTCCTTCAGATCGGCGTTACGCTAGAACTCGAGCCGCTGGACCTCCTGGTGTGGTTCACGAACTTTCGTCGCGGAGCGTTCCAACTCACGCTTGTGAGCCATGCTCCATATGAGACGCCGGACATCCCGCTGCGGTTCTTCCACTCCCGCGGTCCGGACGCGGCGGGCAGTCCACTCGCATTCGCTGACGGGACGACCGACATGCTGATCGAGCGTTCCTGGGGTGAGGCGGACCGCGAGCAGCGCCAGAAGACCATCGCGGAGGCGCAGCGTCAGATGATCTTCCAACGCCCGATGGTGCAGCTCTTCACGAGCGTCGGGTATTCGGCCGCCAGGAGCGCGGTGAGGAACAGGCGCCCCGCCCTGCCCGGCAGCTTGGCCCAGTACAACTACGAGCAGTGGCTGGATGAATGAGTTTGCGCCACGCCTACAGCACGAGCCGCGTCGAATTGACACCTTGAGCGCGCCTAACTAGACTGAACAGCCTGATCACCTTCGAGGTGATGCGGTGCGCATCGCGGCCCCGTGGTGTAGCGGTCTAACATGCCACCCTGTCACGGTGGAGATCGAGGGTTCGAATCCCTTCGGGGTCGCCATCTACCAAGTACAAAGCCCGCCTCCAGGCGGGCTCTTCATTTTCCTGCGTATACGCAGGACAGCGGGAGACCTCTCGGCGCCCGCGCCGGCTAGTCGCTCTCGTCCACCCGACGCGCGATAATTCCGGACTGTCGAGCTAAGTGTATGCTAACACCGTGAGCGCGCTCATTGAATCCAGTTTCCTGTGCCAGAAGCTCATCGGACGGCAAGCGTACCTGGGCCAGTTCGAGCGTATCCTGCACGCCGCTTCCCAGGGTTCCGGCGCGGTCGTGGCCATTTCGGGAGAGCCCGGAGTCGGGAAGTCGCGGCTCGCCGCGGAGCTCCGCGCCCTGGCCGAGGCCTTCGACCCGGCCTTCGATACCGTAGTGGGAAGCTGCTTCGAGTTCGACACGTCCACGCCGTATGCCCCGCTGCTCGACATGCTGCGCGGCTGCCTGCAGACCAGAGCGCCCGAACAGGTGCGGGCTTGCGCCGCGCCTGATGGCCCGGAACTCCTGCGAATCCTCCCGGAACTGGGCGCATTGCTCCCGGGCGTAGAACCGAGCTCGCCCCGGGACACTGAGCAGGACAAGCGACTGCTCTTCGCGGCGCTCGCCGGGACGTTCGCACGGTTTGCCCAGCATGCCCCGCTGCTCATGGTGATCGAGGATGTGCACTGGAGCGATGATGCGAGCATCGAGTTTCTCACGCAGTTCTCGCGCCGAGCTGCCACGAATCGCATCGTCATCCTCCTCACGTTTCGAGCGGACGACGCGCAACCCTCCCTCAAGAGACTCCTGGCGGGCCTTAATCGCGAGCGAGTCGGGCACGAATGGACACTCACGCACCTGACGACCGCGGAAATCTCAGACATGGTCCGTGCGATCTTCAACCTCGAGCGCCCGCCGACGGACGAAGCGCTTGACCAGGTTCAGTCCCTTACCGATGGGAACCCG
>JACRBR010000306.1 GCA_016213125.1 Chloroflexota bacterium
CCACACCCCCCGCACCAGTTCGTCGATCGCCCGCGAGATGGCCCCCAGCGCAACCTCCGGCGGCCCCGGCGGCGTCGCAAAGTGCCGCCGCGCCTCGATGTTCCCGTCCTGGTCGGCGATGACGACGCGCACGTTCGTCGCCCCCAGGTCGATCCCCGCGATGAAGCCTCCGCGCATGGGCGTAGCGTATTCAAATTCACCACAGAGACACAGAGGGCACAGAGGTTGGTTCGGGGCCGTGAGTCAGGCTTCTGTGCGCTATCGTGAGCGCCAGCCGCGAGGTAGTCTCAACCCCACAAGATTCTCTGCGCCCTCTGCGCCTCTGCGGTGAACAAAATGACAACATTACAGGCCGGATCAGCCGAAGTCGTAATCACCCCGCCCGTTGGCACGTGGCTCGAGGGCTACGGCGCACGGAACTCCGGCTCCGTTGGCGTGCACGACGATCTGCACGCCCGCGCGCTCGTCGTCGACGACGGCACCACGCAGGCCGCCATCGTCTCCTGCGACCTCATCGGCGTCGACCGCCACACCACGGAGGCGGTGCGCGGGCTGGTCGCCACCGCGACCGACATCCCGGCCGAGCACGTGATGGTCTGCGCCACGCACACGCACGCGGGCCCGCGCGGCATGCACCGCCAGGAGGACTCCGCCCTCCGCGACGTGCAGAACCGCCTCATCGCCGGCGCTGTCGAGCAGGCGTGGCGCAGCAAGCGCCCCTGCGTCCTCAAGGCCGGCCACGGCTCCGTCGACAGCGTCAGCCAGAACCGCCGCGACCCCGCCGGGCCCGCGGACGACACCCTGCGCGTCCTCCTCTTCGACTCCCTCCGCCACGACGAGCCGCCCGTCGCCTCCGTCGTGAACTTCGCCTGCCACGCGACCGTCCTCTATCACACGAACATGCAGATCTCCGCGGACTACCCCGGCCAGGCGCTCGCCACCGTGCGCAAGATCGTCGGCGATGCGCCCTCGCTCTTCCTGCAGGGCGCGTGCGGCGACATCAACCCGTCGTGGATCGAGCAGGACTACGCCGAGGCCGCGCGCGTCGGCTCGATCGTCGGCGCCGAGGCCGCGCGCCGCCTCCAGGAGCTGCGGCCCCTCGGACGCCAGCACCGCGTCTGGTCCATCCGCTGGGACGAGATCGCCGACAAGCCCGTGAGCGCCGGCGCCCTCATCGAGCCGCGCGTCCGCGTCGCCTCGCGCATGGTCTCCGTCCGCCTCCGCTCGCTGCCCCCGCCCGAGGACTACGGGCCGCGCCTCGCCGACCTCAACCAGCAACTCGCCGCCGTCGATCCGTCGGACATCGAGGCACGCCGCCGCGTGACGGAGCAGATCGTCCGCTACCGCAGCGAGCGTCAGACCGCCGCCTTCCTCCGCGCCCCCTCGGCGTTGCAGGCGGAGATCCAGGCCATCTCCTTCGGCCCCGGCTGCGCCATCCTCGCCCTCCCGGGCGAGTTCTTCACCGACACCGGCCGCCAGATCCAGGCAGCCGCCGGCCTCGACCACCTGACCATAGCCTGCTACGCCAACCCCCACCTCATGTACATCGTCCCCCGCCACGAGTTCGACCGCGGCGGCTACGAGCCCGGCGTGGCGATGCTGGACGAGGATGCGGAGGAGGCGTTCCGCGCAGTTGCCGTCGATCTCCTCCGCACCACGGTCGCGTAGAAATGCGGCGCTTCCCATGTCCCTATCTCGGCACTGAGGTTCAGCTAACAGACGAGCGAGCAGCTCATATCGAGCGTCAGCACCCCGACCTGCTTCCGGAGCACGCCCCGTCGTTAGCCGCCACGCTCGCGGATCCCCGACGACGTGAGGCGCGATGAGCGCTTCCCCGGAACGCGTGCGTTCTCGCGATGGCACGAGGACGTCAAGGGAGGCAAGTACGTTGTGGTCGTGGTGGTGTCGGACGCTACAGCTGTGCGACACTGGGTCGTCACGGCCTTCATCGCTCGGCGGCTGTCATCAAAGGGAGAGGTCGAATGGACAAGAAGCTGACCGTCGAATACGACGCCAAGGGCGACATCCTCTATCTCGGCCGCATGGCGCCTTATCCCGAACAGGAGTCGGAGGAGATCGACTACGGCGTCGTCGCTCGCATGAACCCGCAGTCACACGAGGTCGAGAACGTCGAGATCCTCTTCTTCTCCAGGCGCCTTTCCAGCGGCGAAAAGTTAGAGCTGCCTATCACGGCAGATCTTCGCCTCGCTGTTTGACCGCCACCGTGGGAAAGA
>JACRBR010000310.1 GCA_016213125.1 Chloroflexota bacterium
AGCCAGCGCTGCTCGCCATCCCTTCGCCGGATGCTGATGCGCACGTCCTGCACCGCGGCCTGGTTGCCCAACGCCCGGGCGAAGTCCGCCGATACCTGCGGGAGCAATTCGGGTTCGATGAGGTCGGCGAAGTTGCGCCCGATGAGGTCGGCTTCCGTATACCCGGCGATCTCGCAAGCGCGTCGGTTCACGTACGTGAAGACGCCGTCCGCGTCCATGGCGACGATCGCGCTGCCGGCGCATGCGAGGAGGCGACCGAGGACACGCTCGCGGTCCATCTGGCCGGAGGAGGGCCGGTTGCCATCCTGCTCGTGGGCTGATTCGGGAACGATCATGATCGCCCTTGCGGGTGTACTGGTCAGGATCGCATACGCTCGACCCGGTGGTCTGCGATCCTGCGCGTCACTGGTTAGATATCGGCACTCGCGCGGCCCCGGCACAGCGACCCGGACTGGTGCCGCGGGTGCTACCACCCGGGCCGATCGGAACTTGACCCCGGGCGGGGCGCGGGACACATTGAGGCCGTGAGGGAGGATCAGCTCGCCGCCTACCTGCGCGCGCAGATGCCGCACGCCGCGGAACTGCGCGTGGCCAACCTTGCCCGGATCTTCGGGGGGGCCTCGCGCGAGACCTGGTCGTTCGAGGCGGCCTGGTCGGAGAACGGCACCGTCATCGAGCGCAGCTTCATCGCCCGGCGCGACCCGCCGGCGAGCCTCCTGTCCGACAACAACCTGCTGGAGTACGACATCTACAGCGCGCTCGGCGGCGCCGAGATCCCCGTCCCGCTCGTCCACTGGATCGACCGCGAAGGCACAGCGCTCGACCGCCCGACCTTCATCATGGGGCGGTTGGCCGGGGCTACCGATGCCTCCGCGCTGGCGACGTCGCCCGCGTTGGCCGAGATCCGCCCGAAGATCGCGCGACAGAAGGCCGAGATCCTGGCCCGCATTCACGACGCCGACATCAGCAGGATCCCGTCGCTGGAGCGGCCGCCCTCGCGCGAGCAGTGTGCGCTGTATGAAGTGGAGAAGTGGGAACGCACGATGCGGCAGGACTCGCTGGAGCCGCAGCCGGTGCTGGAGTTCGCCTTCCACTGGATGAAGCGCCACCTGCCGCCGCCGCCCGAGAAGCTGGTGCTGGTGCACGGCGACTACCGCACGGGCAACTTCCTGTACGACCCGGCGGCCGGCATCACGGGCATCCTGGACTGGGAGATGGCGCACGTCGGCGATCCCATCGAGGACCTGGGGTGGCTGGTGATCAAGTCGTGGCGGTGGGCGCGCAACAGCCTGGTGGGGGGCCTGTGCGAGCGGGAAGACTTCGTGCGTATGTACGAGGAGGCCAGTGGGCGCAGGGTGGACATGGATGCGCTGAAGTTCTGGGAGGTCTTCTCCAACGTGAAGTTCGCCATCATCTTCATCACGGGCACGAAGTCGATCGTGGAAGGGAAGACGCCGGATCTGCTGCTTGCCCTGACGGCCTTCGTGAACCCGGGAGTGGAAGCCGAGTTGCTGGAGCTGATCAAGTGAGACCGTATCCCGAAGAAGTGTTCCTTGCGTTGCAGCGCGGCGTGGCCACGCACTTCTTCCCGGAGCTTACGTCGTCGTACGCGCAGGCACAGTTCATGCCCACGCAGATGCTCTTCGGCATCGCGCTGCGGGACTTCGACACCGCCGCGCAGGATCTGACGGATGCGAACCGCGAGCTGCGCGCACTGCTGGCCGATATCGACGCCGGTCTCGCCGGGATCGATCGCGCCGACGCCCGCGAGGGGCGCGCCCGGGTGGCGCGCCTGCCGGAACGCGCCGCGGACATCCGCCTCACGTCGTTGCGCACCGAGTACGACGGGCTCCGCCAGGCGATCTGCGATCTCGCGCCGCTCATCGAGCCCGCGGCCGACGAACGCGCCCTCGCCCCGCTGGCCCCCGTGCGTGAAAGCGTCTACGCCTGGTTCTCGGCGGATGCGCGAAAGCGCTCGATCCCGCTGCTGAACAACTGAGCCCGAGAACGCCCGCACATCTACAATGCCATCATGATCGAGACGATCCGCGCGCGCCTCGCGACCCACGATCCGCAATACATCACGGATGACACGCTGCCGCGTGCGGCGATCCTGCTTCCCCTGTACGAGAGCAACGGCGACACGCATGTGCTCTTCACCGTCCGATCCGAGCTGGTGGAGCATCATAAGGGACAGATCTCGTTCCCCGGCGGCGCCTACGACGACACCGACCCCGACCTCGCTCACACGGCGGTGCGTGAGACCTTCGAGGAGATCGGCGTTGCGATGGACCACGTCGAGCTCATGGGACAACTCGACGAGCTGATCACAGTCTCGAACTTCCTGGTGCGTCCGTTCGTCGGGCGCATCACGCAGCCCGGGCCGTATCCCTTCGCCCACAGCGAGGTCGAGGTGGCGGAGATCCTGGAGGTGCCGCTGGAGCACCTGCGCGATGAGGCGAACCTGGTGGCCGAGCTGCGGACGTACCAGGGCCGCGAGATGATGGCGTACTCGTACAAGTTCGGCGACCACCTGATCTGGGGCGCGACTGCGCGCATCCTGCACCAGTTCCTGGGGCTCCTGTGAGGGACAAGGGACAAGGGACAAGGGGTAAGGGACAAGGGACAAGGGGGTAGGGACGAGGGATCAGGGCTCGGAGGATTCAAGCCCTGCGCGCTAAAGAGGAGGATCCATGGCTATTCGCAACTTTCGGGACCTGACCGTATGGAACAAAGCCATGGACCTGGCGGCCGAGGTGTACGGGCTTGTCGAGGGCTTTCCAAGCCGGGAAGCGTACGGGCTCGTCAGCCAGATCACACGCTCTGCGGCGTCGGTCCCTGCCAATATTGCTGAAGGGCACGCGCGTGCGACAAAGAAGGATTACGCGCACTTTCTGTCCATCGCTCAAGGCTCTCTCGCCGAAACGCAGACGTTCTTGTTGCTGGCCGTTCGTGTCGGCTACGTGACCGAAGAGAGGGTCGAAGCCGCACTTGCGTTGGCCGACGAGGTAGCCCGAATGCTCGGGACCCTCCGGACAAGGCTCCGGACTGGTTAGTTCCCGCGGGTCTCATCCCTCGTCCCTAGCCCCTTGTCCCTGACCCCTTGTCCCTTGCCTATGCCGTGCGCGGGATGGTCTCCCAGAAGAGGCGCAGGTCGTTGGCCGTGCGGACGCGGTTGCCGCCGTCGCGCTTGGCCAGGTACATCGCCTGGTCGGCAAGCTTCACCAGCGTGGGGTAGTCCTCGGCGTCGAACGGGTAGGTGGCGATGCCGACGCTGAGGCCGACGTGCAGGTCCTCCGGCAGCATCTCGTTGATCTGCTTGAACCCCGCGATCAGGTGATCCGCGCGCTCGAACGCTGTCTCGCGCGTCAGGTTCGGCAACACCACCACGAACTCATCGCCGCCGTACCGGCCGACGAGATCCTGCGCGCGCAGCGCCCTCTTCATGACGTGACCGGCCTGGCGCAGCACGCGGTCCCCGGCGTCGTGCCCCAGCTCGTCGTTGATCGCCTTGAGGCGGTCCATGTCGCAGAACAGCACGCTCAGGTAGCCGCCGGTCTGGCGGACGCGGCGCAGCGCCTTGTGCGCGTCCTTCTCCAGCGAGGCGCGGTTCGTCAGCCCCGTCAGGCGGTCGACGCGCGCTTCTTTCTCGCGCTTGGTCAGCAGCTTGCGGTTCTCCTGGTTGAGCTTCTCGAAGGCCTCCACCTGCATGCTGCGCGAGCTCTCCTCGCGCGCCAGGTGGCCGACGGCGACGCCCACAATGAACAGGTAGATGCAGCGCAACGCCAGCTGCCCCAGCGCGTCGGCGCCGGGATCCCACGACCAGAGGTACACGACGGCGTACGTCGCCGAATACAGGCCGCACACGGCCAGCACCTGTCGCAGCTCGAAGCGCATGCCCACGGCCACGAGCGAGAGGAAGTACAGCAGGTAGTAGGGACTCGCATCGCCGCCGGTCACGGCGATGAACGGCGCGATGGTTGCCGTGTCCAGGATGGCTGTAATGATACTGGTCTGGAAGACGCGCCACCGGCGGTAAGGCTGCAGGACGACGATGGGGATGCCGTAGCCCAGCGCCGCCACGACCATGAACCAGGCGAGGCTGGTGTGCCACCCCTGCGTGTCGAAGAAGAAGGCAAGCATCACGAGGTTGGCGAAGACGACGACCAGGCGCAGGCGCGCGATCAGCGACTCCATGCGCATCGTGCGCTCTGAGTGCGGAGGTAGCTCCAGGAGCCAAGCCAGCGAGGACGGCCGGTCCGCGCCGGCGGAAGAATTCCCGCGCATGCCCATCACGCCACGCCCACCAGGCGGGGCGCCCCCTTAGGAGAATCATCGGCCGGAACTAGGGGAATCTTCGCGGGCCGGCGGCCAGTGTTCGCTTGTTTTTCTGCGGGCCCGGATGGCTGGCAGCTACGGGACGGGCGTGTCCGTGGGGGTGGGCGGACACTGGGTCGAGGTCCCGCACGGCGTCGGCGTCGGGTTGGACGCCGTCGGGGTCGGGGTGGCTGTGCCACCGCGAGGCGTGCGCGTGGCGGTGCCCGCGGGCGTCGGCGTCTCCGTAGGCAGTGGCGTATCCGTCGGCAACGGCGGCGGCGTGTCCGTGGGCAACGGCGTCTCGCTGGGCAGTGGCGTGACGGACGGCGTCAGGTTTGGCGTGGGGGTGTGAATGATGACGCCCGGCGACGACGTTGTTTCCGACGTCGGAGTACGCGATGGCGTTGGTGTGCGCGTCACGCTGCCGCCTCCTGCTCCGCCGTCTTCTCCGCCGCCGATGGCGCTTGCGATGAGCGCGCCGCCTGCAAAGGCGAACAGCAGCAGGCCCACTACGCCACCGATGAACCACATCACCTTGTTGCGGTCCCAGCCCTCGCCTCCACCGCCCATGCCCATCCCCAGCACGGCCGCGCCACCCCCGCCGCCCCCGCCGCCCACGCCGGCTGCGTAGGGGCTCGCGGGCAGGCCGCTGTCGGACACCGGCTGGTTGCCCGCCCCCGGAGCGCCGGGCCCGCTCGCGTACCAGGCCGACGAAACGTTGCCCCAGATGTCGCCCTTCAGCGCCAACGGCGCGGGCACCATCGCGAAGCCGCCGAAGATCTCCAGCGGGGCCGTCAGACGCTTGCGCGCGCCGCGGCAAGTTTCGCAGTCCTTGATGTGCGCATCCACCGCTTTGCGCACCTGCTCCGTGTATGGAGGGAACTCGAACTCCGCCAGCGTCTGGCGCAGGCCGTCGCAGTCGGCGCTGCCGCGCCGCGCGACGACGTAACTGCCGATGACGTCGGCCGCCGCCGTCTTCATGCGGCTGACCATGGTGTAGGCGTTGCCCTTGCTCACGTTCATGACGCCGGCGATCTCGGCGCTGTCCAGACCCTGGCGTACGTGCAGGTCCAGCAGCGCGTAGTCGCGCGGGTTCAGGGCCGCGGCGGCCTCCCACACCAGCGACGAGAGCTCGGCGTCGTCCGCCGCCAACGCCGGGTCGACGAGGTGCGACGGGTCGGGCACGTCGAACGCGCCGAACGCTTCCTCGTGCACCGGCTGCGGCAGCGGGATGGTGCGGCCGGCCCGCTCGGCGCGGGTAACCGCGGTGTTGTGGGCGATGGTGAACAGCCAGGACTTGAAGCTGGCCGCCTTCGAAAGGCCAGGCAGGTTCTGCATGGCTTTCATGAAGACGTCCTGCGTGACATCGGCGGCTTCGTCGGCGTCGCGCAGCACACGCCAGGAGAAGTCGTAGATGCGGTTGAAGTAGGCGTCGTAGAGCTGGCCGAACGCGTCGAGGTCGCCCGCGCGGGCGCGGCTGACCAGCAGTGCGTCGTCCATGACAGGAACCCCTCCCCGCCCCTCCCCGTGGACGGAGAGGGAGGAATGGATCGCGGCGCCTGCGCTGCCGGGAGGACGGCGCGCGGCGGGCGGTACGCGGTCGGATCGAACGATAGCATAGCGGCCGTGCCGCTTCGGGGCGGCCCTCCTCCTGTGTGTATGACAAGCGAGGCCGGGAATTCTTACGGCGTTGTTACCGGCGGATGGGTACGGCGCATAGAACAAAGGGATTGACACCGCATCGATGTCGGCGTAGTATCCGTGTCAGTTCAGAAGTGACGTATGGAGGCGGTGATGCTTCTCCGACTGTCTTTGGCCATTCTCTTTCTCTCTGCGCTCGTCGTAGCTTCCTACGGCGGGCGGAACGCGCCTGCATTAGCCACAGGACAGACGATCACCACCATCGCAGGAACCGGAACGGCAGGATTTTCCGGCGACGGCGGGCCCGCGAATAGCGCCGAGATTAGCGACCCCGGAGGCCTCGTCGTCCTGGAGCGTGCCGGTCTACCCACTGATATCTACTTCTCCGATACAGGCAATTGCCGCGTGCGGTTGATATCCGGAGCAACGGGACTAATTTCGACCGTCGCCGGTGACGGAACTTGTGCGCTCTCGGGTGACGGCGGACAGGCAACTTCTGCTCGCCTCAATCAACCGAGGGGCCTCGCGATCGACGCCGCAGGCAACCTGCTTATCGCCGACACCGGTAATTGCCGCGTGCGGAAGGTCGACGCTCTAACGGGCACCATCTCCTCCATTGCCACAGCCTGCGCCTGGGGGGTCGCGCCGGCCACCAACGGCCATGTATTCATCGCAGAGGCTGGCACGACCTGCCGAATCACCCTTGAGGATGGAACAGTGGTGGCCGGCAACGGATTCCTGTGGGATTGCGGATTCGATGGCGACGGGCAGAACCCACTCTTGACCGCCCTGAATCAGCCCCATTCAGTCACTCTCAAGTCTGACACGGTCTATTACATTGCCGACACCGAGAATTGTCGGATCCGGCGATATGTGGCGAACTCGGATTCTATCGAGACGTTCGCGGGTAACGGGACATGCGCCCAAGGGCCGGATACAACAGATCTGGTTGGGAATCCGCTGGATCGCCCGAGTGCGATTTTGCGGGAAGGTGACGAGTATCTGTTCACCGAGGGATGTCGCGTGCGCCGGATCATCGCGACGCTCTTCGTAACAAACGTGATTACTTTGGCAGGATCAGCATCCTGCGGATACTCTGGAGACGATGGCGACCCGCTGTTCGCTCAATTGAACGCGCCCGCAGCTGCAGATCGCGATTCGTACGGCTGGCTCTACATAGCGGATAGCGCGAACAACCGAATTCGTAAGGTGTTCGATCCGTCCACAGATCCAGACTCCGATAATGTGCCAACCGGTGTAGATAACTGCTCATTGAGCAGCAACCCCAGCCAAGTCAACACCGATCGCAACTTCACCGACAACACGCCACCATCCACACAGGACGACTACACATGGATCAATTCCGACCCCGCCGGGGATGCGTGTGACGCTGACGACGATAACGATGGGCTGAGTGACGCGGCCGAGGCGAGCGGATGCAATGGGTCAGGCCCGCTAAATGCGACCAATCCTGACACGGATGGAGACCTGTTCCTTGATGGACCCGAGTGCACCCTTGGCACGAATCCGAATAATGCGGCGATTAAGCCGAGTCTTGCGGCGTGCGCCGCGTCAGGCGATGCCGACGGTGATCGGATCTCAAATCAGATCGAGGTCTGCAAGTACAACACAAATCCCAACAACACAGACACGGACGGCGATCAGGACGGCAACCCAGCCGGCCTCGCCAAGGATGGCTGCGAAGCCGCATCCCTTAACAACGACCGTGTCGTGAACTCAGCCGACCAGTTGCTGATGGTCAACGAGATCAACCGGGAACCGACGCCAAGCCTTCGTCTCCGCAGCTACGACATCAACAGGGACGGTTCGGTGAACTCAGCCGACCAACTTATCCAAGGCCAGTTCATCAGCACCCCCGGGCAGTGCCCTTGAGTCCGACGGGGCCGCCGGCAGGTATCAAGTCGCCGGCGGCCCGGCCCGCTTCCGCCCCACCAAAGGCTTCCCAGGGGACGGCGTCAGAACTTGACGATCCGGCCAAGTTCCCTCCCACCTCTCACCTTCAATGTCCCCCAACGACCAGCGCCCAACGACCAACGACCAGATAGCGACATCCTTTAACACCTCACGCCTCCTTTGTTCATTGACACAGGTTCGGGGCGGTTCGTAAGATCCCTTTCAAGTCTCGGGTAGAATTGCGCAGGGTTAGCTTCGACGGCGCCGCCCTGCGCCGGGCCCGGCCGGAGGTGGCACCGGCGGGGATCCGTCAGCTCCCACGTTCTGCACAGACGTAGCAGGAGGCTGCCCAACCGCACGGAAGCGGGTGGTTCGTCGTACGAGCAAAGAGTCCGCGGGGGAGCGCGGCCTGGCTGGCAGGCTTCGTGCTCCCCCGTTTCTATCCCCGGACCCCCGCCCGGGCAGATATGGCACAGGTTCGCGAGGCGTTTGACAGCGTGAAGGGTGTGGCGTGAACCGAACCTCGCGGCTGGGCAGGGCGTACGGCGGCTGGCTCCTGGGCCTCCCCGTGCTCCTCGCCGTCTGCGCCATCCTCGCCGCCGCTGCGTTCCTCGGTCAGGCGGCGGTCTCGACGCGGACGCCCGCCAGTGCGGCGGGGACGGGCACGATGCGCATCGAGCCGGGGATCATCCAAACGACAACCGGCCTGGACTTCCCTTTCTCGGTCCATGGCGATAGCACCGCCGAACTGGGCGCGTGGGAGTTCACTTTGCAGTACGACGCGACGCTGGTTGCCTTTGTCAGCGTTGCGCCGGGCCCCTGGACGTCCAACCCCATGCTTTGTCCGCCTCCCATTACCAATGTGAACCTTGGCGTAGGGTCGATTCGCTTCGGGTGTACGTCGTCCGGGCCAAACCCGATCGGTGACAAGGAACTAGCACAACTCACGTTCTCGGCGATTTCACCGGCAGCTGCGACAACCAGCATTTCGTTCTCATTTGCCCAAATGTCCGACAATGGGCTGCCAGAGACGAGCATCGACGTCATTAGCGCGAGCCCCGCGCTGGTGATCATCCAGGACGCGGGTGGCACGCCGCAGGCGACGTTCACGCCGAGCATGACGCCGACCATCACCAACACGCCCACGATCACGAACACGCCAACGCCTGAGCCGACCGGCGTCGCGCCGCCCGGCGCCTGCGGGCCCGCGATCGCCGCCGCGGTCTGCATCACGCCACCGGCGCAGAACGGAAACGTGAACGTCCCGCACACCATCGACGTGCAGATCGAGGATGTCTCGCACGTGCTCGCGTTCGACATCACGCTGGGCTACGACCCGCTGTATTTCAACTCCGACGCCTCGACCATCAGTACCGTTCCCGGTCCGTTCCTTGGTAGCACCGGACGCTCCGTCGCCTGTCCGCAGGTGGTGAAGACAGGCACTTCGGTCCGGCTTGCGTGCATCACCCTTGGCCCGGAGTTCAGCCCGCAGACGCCGAATGGCATTAACGGCGCTGGGGGAAGCGGCATCCTCGCGACGTTCACGCTCCTCCCCTCGCAGGAGGGCGTCACCACACTCACCGTCGAGGACGTGACGGTCCTCATCTCCAATCCGGTGTATCGCGACGCCATACATGAAAACAACGTCGGTCCGGAGATCGTC
>JACRBR010000313.1 GCA_016213125.1 Chloroflexota bacterium
CGCCCCAGCTCGCCGACTGGGTCGATAACCCCGTCGATCAGTCGATTCTGGCCGGCAGTGGCTTCTCGGGTGCGCGCATCCTGGAAATGATGCTGGAGCACCCGCAATTCGACGCGCTCATCGCCAACGTGGGCGAGGACTGGGTCCTCGGCCGACCCGACGCCGTCGAGCGCATGGCGAAGCTCGTCGAGCGCTTCGTCGAGATCGGCCGCAGGTCGCAGAAGCCGCTGGCCTTCGTCCTGGGCGAGGCCGACTCCACCGAAGAACTGAAGTGGCGCGCCGTCAGCAGCGGGAAGCAGTTCCTCACCGAGGCACAGCTCGCTGTGTACCCGACCGTCGACCGCGCCGCCCGCTCCCTCGCCCGATTCCTCGACGCCGTGGATCCACGAAGCAACACGAAGGAACACGAAGGGGGAAGCGGACCAGTATGACTTCGGACCCCGATCCCGCACCAGCGGAGTCGCTCCTCTACCGGGAGGAGGTCTACGCCATCGTCGGTGCCGCTATGGACGTGCATTCGGAACTCGGCGTCGGGTTTCTGGAATCCGTGTACCACGAGGCGCTGGAACTCGAACTCGCGGCGCGCCACATTCCGTTCGTCTCTCAGGCCGCCCTCTCCGTTCAGTACAAGAAGGCTCGCCTGACCAGGGCCTTCTACGCCGATGTGCTGTGCTACGACAAGATCATCGTGGAATTGAAGGCGATGGACAGACTCGGCTCACTAGAGGACGCTCAGTTGCTGAACTACTTGAAGGCATCCGGGCTCCGCGTCGGCGTATTGATTAACTTCGGGTTCAAGGGCCCCCTGCAATGGAAGCGGCTCGTCCGGTAGCGGCGCATCCGCCTTGTCACATCATTTCGTGTCGCTTCGTGTTCCTTCGTGGATCAACCTAGCGCAGCGTCGATCTGGGCGCGGGTCTCCGGGTACTTGGCCGCGTACGCACGCAGCAGGCCGAAGCAGCCGCTGATCATCATGTCGCCGTGCGGCGTCGCGAAGTATGGCCGCAGCCGCGATCCGCGGATCTTGCCGCGCTGCGGGCCCGTGACAGCCACGATGCCGGGCGCGCCCGGGTTCCGCTGCCCGTCCGCGTAGAACACGCCATGGCCCTTGCTATTGAACACATCCTCGTGCGGCAGCGTGCCCGCTAGCAGGCGCTCCGTGAAGTCCTCGATCTGCTCGCGCGAGATCTCGCCCGTGTGGTGCTCGTACAGCGAGACGATGCGCGTGCCCTGCAGGTGGAACGCCAGTGCGTGCATGTTGCCCAGGTTCAGCACCGCCCGCGTCTCCTCGGCGGCCACCCGCGGGTCCTGCAGCGCACCCAGCGCGGCGGCCGGACCTGTGTCGAGGAACACGATCGGCACGCTTCCATCCTGGCTGCGCGCCGTGGCCACCATCGTCCTTGCCCGCGTCAGGTAGTCAGGCAACTCCTGCGGCAGCATGGCGAAGGCCAGCAGGTCGTTGCGCGCACCCACCACGCGGCGCAGATGCTCGAAGCGGAAGAGCCGGTCGCTGTAGCCGGGCGGCGAGGCGCCATGGTCGAGGCAGGCGAGGGCCAGGCCGTCGAACTCCGGCGAGACGTCGAAAGCGCCCAGCGCCTCCCGGATCGCCGGGAGATCCAGGTCCTTCAGTTCCACGTGCTCCGCTTCACGCACGGCAGCGGCCTCGTCGACGCTCACGACGCGGATGCCCATGCGGGCGACTTCCTCGAGGTCGTCGTCGAAGGTTTGCGCGGCCTCCGGCGTGGCGTACGCGGCACCGCCGGCGCGCAGGTGGTCCTCCAGCGCCCAGTGGCACGGGCCGCCGCCCTGGATCACGCCCGTCAGCACGACCGGACGGCCACTGGCGGTGGCACGGCGGATGCGGCCCTCCGCGATCTTCGTCGCGGACGGCATCACCATCTTTACGCTGTTTTCCACCGGCCCGGTCGAGTCGAACAGGAGGATGTCCTGCGTGCCGGTGCCCATGTCGATCGCGAGGATGCGCATGGCTTCAGTGTAGTCGCTGGTCGTCGGTCGCTAGTCGCTGGATGCCGGTCGGTTTCCGAGTCCTCGCGTCGACGTGCAACCCTCCAGATTCAATTGCTCGGCGCTTTTGCCCTTTCGCGATCTTTACCTTTCGTGTCAGTCCTTTCTCGAGCGTCTAGGCGGAGATGGCGAGCGGCCGCTCCGGCAGGACATGGGAGC
>JACRBR010000316.1 GCA_016213125.1 Chloroflexota bacterium
GCACGTGCTGGTGAACAACGCGGCGATGACCCACTTCGTGAACTTCGCCGACCTGGACGGGATGAAGAGCGAGTACTGGGACGACATCTTTTCCGTGAACGTGAAGGGCGCCTTCTTCTGCTCGCGCGCGGCAGCGAAGGCGATGCGCGCGTCGTGCGAGGGGGCGCCGGGCGCCGCCCCGGGTGCGACGATCGTGAACATCGCGTCGGTGGCGGGCACGCGGTCGACGGGATCGTCGATCGCGTACGCGGCGTCGAAGGCGGCGCTGATCAACATGACGGTGTCGCTGGCGAAGGTGCTGGGGCCGGAGATCAGGGTGAACGCGGTGGCTCCGGGCTTCATCGAGACGCGGTGGCTGCGGAACGGGCTGGGGGAGCAGGTGTACGAGGCGGCGAAGGCGCACCAGACGCGGCAGGCGCCGCTGAAGGGCGTCTGCACGCCGGAGACGGTGTCACAGCTGGTGCTGTCGCTGATCGAGGGCGCGGACATGGTGACGGGGGAGTGCGTGACGATCGACGGCGGGGTGGGGATCGCGGGGTAGACGGAATTCACCACAGAGACACAGAGGTCACAGAGGCTTCGTTGGGGACGTGATAGAGGCCTCGCTGTCGTCTTGAGCTTCTTGTTTGTGGGGGACGTGCAGGACAGGTCTCAAGGCCTGTCCGTACGGGTAGCGGCCTCGGGCATTGGCTCGACTGCGGATTCTGCAGCGGAGGCGGGACGATCGCCGCTTGCTACATGTGCGAGACTGGGGGTGGGCCTGCCGTCGCGACGGGCGTATGCGTGCCGTGCACGCGGATGCCGTTCAGCGCCATGGTGAAGGAGAGTCCCATGGCGAATTGGGAGTACAAGGTCGTGTACGTGGATTTTCGAGGCAGGATATCGTCAGAAGGCGCGGAGTACATCCGACAGGGCGGTGAACACCGCACCGGGTTCGTCCGCGGCTACCTCGACAAGCTCGGCGAGGACGGCTGGGAATTGACCGGAATGCTTCCCCTTCTGAGGCCGGAGAGCAGCTACTTCGTGCTGAAGCGCGCGCGCGCGGCGGCATCGCAAGGTTAGCGATTAGCGGGCGCTGAGGTATCGGCGCCGTCCGGCGGCAGGCCTTTCTTGAGATGTGGGACGTGAGACGTGAGAGGCGGGAAGCGTGAACCGGGATTGGGCGAAACTGGACGTGCGAATACCGGCCGGGTGACGAGTCCGGTACGATCGTGTCGTGGCTACTAACATCAAACCCAATCACACGGCGCCGCCGCAGCTCGACGAGGACGACGACGGGTTCGGCTTTGAGACGGAGGCGGCGGAGCCTGCGGAGCAGGTGTCGTCGGTCATCGCGATCATCCGGATCATTGCTGTGCTGGGGATGGGGCTGTGCCTCTCGTTCGGGCTGTTCATCAGCCTGGTCGGCGTGAAGGGCCTGCTGGTTGGCGTGCCATCGATGCTGGCGGCGATCCCGCTGTTCTTCCTGATGCAATGGGCGGAGAAGTGGGCTGCTCGGTCTAGTGAACAGGGGACAGGGGACAGGGGACAGTAGTTTCCAGCCGAAAGCGGACAGTGGACAGTTGGGGACGGCCTTGCGGCCGTCTTTGTTCTTTGGCGACATAAGGCTCAACCCGGGGCGTTGCTCTCCTGTCCGTAAGCCGCGCTGTACACTCGCACGGCATGAGCGAGATCACGCCGATCCGGCGGCAGTATCTGGACGTGAAGCGTCGGTATCCGCACGCGATCGTCTTCTTCCGGCTGGGGGACTTCTACGAGACCTTCGACGACGACGCGGAGCTGTGCGCGCGCGAGCTGGAGATCACGCTGACGTCGAAGCCGATGGGGAAGGGGCTGCGGGTGCCGCTGGCGGGCATCCCGTACCACGCGGTCGACGGGTACATCGCCCGGCTCATCGCGAAGGGGTACAAGGTCGCGCTATGCGAGCAGATGAGCGATCCCGCAACGACGAAGGGCATCGTCGACCGGAAGGTCGTGCGGGTGGTGACGCCGGGCACGCTGATCGAGAACACGCTTCTCGACGAGCGGGCGAACAACTACTTGGCGTGCCTGGCGCCGGCGAAGACGCGTCGTTCCGGCGACGACCCGTGGGCAGGGGAGATCGGACTGGCGTACGTCGACATCTCGACGGGCGAATTCGTCGCGGGGACCGTTCGGGCGGAGTCGACGGCGGCGGAGCTGGCACGCATACGGCCGGCAGAGGTGCTGCTGCCTTCGGGTGTGGAGCCGCCCGTGTGGCTGGACGCCGGCTACCACCTGACGCGTTGCGAGCCGCTGTGGTTCGACCACGATCTGGCAACGGTGACGGTGCAGGAGCACTTCCGCGTGGCGTCGCCCGAGGCGTTCGGTCTCGACGCCCGGTCGCCGGCCGTGGACGCGAGCGCGGCGGCGATCCTGTACTTGCGGGAGAACCAGGC
>JACRBR010000319.1 GCA_016213125.1 Chloroflexota bacterium
CGGCGGGACCGGCCTCATTCTCCATCAAGGATCCGTTACAGACTATGCCGCCGCGGTTCGCGGCCGGACCGCTAGGCCTCGGCGACGCCGGCCAACAGATTGCCCAGCTTGCGATACACGTCGGGGTTGAACGCCATCCCGATGTGCGTCGCCGTCACCTCGTGATTGAGCTTCTCCTCGTCCTCCATGCACACGCGCCAGTCGACCACCCCGTCGCATTTCGAGTAGATGGCGTCGCGATCGAAGCTGTGCGGCTGCTGCTCGTCGCGCATCGTCGCGACGAACTCGCACGAGCACTGCGGCGTGAAGCACTTGCTCGTGACCTCACGACGGCGCTTCCGTTCGCCCACGATGTTCGAACGCACGAAGTTCGCGACGCTCAGCACCATCGGGTGCGCCTGCACGCCACGGAACGGGGAGCCCATCGTGATCACGTGCGTCACCAGCGACGGAGCGCGATGCGCAACGCCGCGCGCCAGCATCCCGCCCAAGGAGTGGCCCACGATGGTGACGTTCTTACCCGTCTCCTGGTGCGCCTGGTGTACGGTCATCAGGAGCCGCTGCGTCAGGATCTCCGGGCAGTCCACGTTGCGGCCGATGCCGCTGAAGTACGGGCGGTAGCCGATTCGGCGTAGCCACAGGTAGAGCTCGGTCAGGTAACGGTCATCACCGAGGAAGCCGGGGACCACGACGACAGGCTCGCCGTGGCCACGCGGCACGCCGAAACCGTAATAGACCGGTGAGAGATGGAGAGCCAGCCAGTCGACGGGGAACAGCGCTTCCAGCCAGATGGGGCGCGACGTTGGCTCATATCCGCCAAGGTCGATATCGCCGGGCACGGCGTTCTCAAGGCCGCCGCCGTTACTTCCGAAGAAGCTTCCTGCCGATAGAGCCATAGGACCTGCCGATACTCTTATTGCCCGGCATGATACATAATGCCCCCGGCCGCCTCTCGTATCAGCGGCCAGGGGCAACCTGCTGATATTCTCGCAGAAACTTATCCTTCCGGTAATGCCATCCGGAATTGACCGGAGTATAATCGCCACGAGGCACATCGTCCACGCGTGTCGACGGCGCAGGAGAGCGGTCCTTCATGTCGGATGACGCCAAATTGACACGGCGCATGAGCGCCGAGGATGCCTGGTTTCTCTATTTTGAGAAGCCGGATGCCCCCCTGCATATCGGATCCGTCGGGATCTTCGAAGGCACCGTCCCGTTCGACGACATCTACCAGAGCATGGCGGCGCGGATGCACCTCATCCCGCGCTACCGCCAGAAGGCGGTCATGCCGCCGCTCTTCGCCGGCCACCCGACGTGGGAAGACGACCCCAACTTCTCGCTCGACCGGCACCTGCGCGTCATCGAGGCGCCCCCTGGCACGAACGACCGCCAGCTCCGCGCGATCGCTTGCGAGATCTTCGCCCCCATGCTGCCTCGCGACCGGCCGCTGTGGGACATCACACTCGTGCACGGTCTGGAGGGCGATCGCACGGCCTTCGTCAGCCGCGTGCACCACTGCCTCGTCGACGGCGTGTCCGGCATCGAGCTGCTGCTGGCGACCCTCGACCTGACGCCCAACCCCGAGCCGACGCCGCCGCCCAAAGAGCCTTGGCGCCCGCAGCCCGTCCCGGATCCACTCACGGCCTGGGCCGATGCGATGTTCGAGCAGGCAAACAAGAACGTGCAGGCCTTCACGCAGTGGCAGAACAACCTGCTGGACCCGCGCGGGCAGATGCGCTCGATGACCGACTTCACGCGCGCGATGCAGAGCGTGCTACCCAACCTGCGGCCGCCGGCGCACACGCCCTGGAACAAGCCCATCGGCGGACGCCGCGACGTCGCCTGGACGCACATGTCGTTCCAGGAGGTACGCGGCATCCGCGGCAAGCTCGGCGGCACCGTGAACGACGTGATGCTGACCATCATCGGCGGCGCGCTTGGACGCTACCTCGACGCGCATGGCGTGAAGACAGATGGCATGCGCATCCGGCTCATGATCCCCGTGAACGTTCGCAGCGACTCCGAGAAGGGCGCGCTGGGCAACCGCGTGTCGATGATGCTGCCGAACATCCCCGTCGGGATCGCCGATCCCGTGGACCGCCTGGAGGCGGTGCGCGGCGAGATGGAAACGCTGAAGGCGCGCAACCAGGCCGACGCCTTCGAGTCGCTGCGGCGGCTCAGCGAGAACCTGCCGGCCGCGTACCATGTGCTGGCGGGCATGGGCGGCGTACCCTCAGGTGGCGCCAACCTCGTCTGCACCAACGTCCCCGGTCCCATGATCCCGCTGTACAGCGTCGGACACCGCATGCTGGCCCACTACCCTCTGGTGCCGCTCGCGGGCGACATGG
Organism: Chloroflexota bacterium; assembly: GCA_016213125.1. Taxonomy (GTDB): domain Bacteria; phylum Chloroflexota; class Dehalococcoidia; order DSTF01; family JACRBR01; genus JACRBR01. The sequence goes on from JACRBR010000319.1 coordinate 2,349, forward strand.
GCATCGGCGTCGGCATCACCAGCTTCGACAAGGCGCTCTACCTCGGCGTCATGTGCGACCCCAACATTGTCGAGGACATTGACCTCATGGGCGGCTTCTGCGCAGACGAGTTCCGCCGCCTGCGCGAGGCCGCGGACGTCCCGGTCGACGACCTGCCGCAGATCGGCACGCGCCAGAAGCGCAACGGCGCAAGCCAGAACGGCGCCCACGTCGACGCCCCCGCCGCGGAGCCCGTCGAGGCGAGCTCCACAGCCGGTTAGCGACACACAAGCAGCACGATAAAGAACGGCGAAACTGAATCCTCGCCTTGCGCTTCCTTCGGATCACCCCGCAACATCTGCACGCTCACAAATTGATTACCTGACAGGTTCACTTGAGTTGTCAGCGTCTGCTCCGCCCGTCTATGCTTCTTCGCACAAGAGACAGGTTCTTGCGAGCCACTGCCGCACGGGCCTACGCCTTATGGAGGCACGGGGTTGCGCGCAGGCGTCTTGTTCGCCGAATCACGGCTCGGAGTGGGGCTTGCCGTCACCGCGGCGTGCAACCTCGTTCTCATCCTCTTGTATCTGTGGAGCCGCGGGGGCCAGGTAACCGACCTCCGAATCGAAGTTGCGGGCGATCAGTTTGTCGTGCTGGTCGATGGCCGCGAGCGCCTACGCGAGTCCCTGCCTGCATCTCCCGCAGGCGGCGTTATGATATTTGCCCCAAACCCGGATTACCGGCCGGCCACATTTCCGACCGAGGGACGAATCGAGCGGGTCCGCGTCACGTCGCGGGATGGCGATGTCCTCTTCGAGAGTGATGATGTCTTCCGGCAACAACCATCCGTGCGTGGACGTCCCATGGAGGCGATCAACCTCGCGAAGGAAACGTGGCGCGATTATGCCGTCGACATCCGGTATCGCCATGCGATGGAAGCTGACATCGCCGTGCGCGTCACGCCCACCGACTCGGTAACCCTGCAGCTGAGACGTTGGTCGTTAAATCACTCGGCAAGTGTCGAACTCTTCTCCTCACGCTCGTCGCGCCGGCTCGAGGCCGCTACCTCAGTTCCACTGGAGGCTGATGCGCACCGTTCGGCAAAGGGCGCAACCGCTGCGGTGCTTAGAACGTATCCACTGGCGCTGGCATTGGCGTTCGCCGCCGTTCTCGTCGGCTTCATCATGTCGCGCGTGCCGGCGTCTCGCCGGCCCGTAGCCACCCTTACCTTCCCGAAGCATGTGCTCGGCCTCATGGTCTTCGCGATGGCCCTCGGCGTCGTCGCAAGCAGCGCATACCTGCTACGGATAGCGCTCGGCGGCGTTCCGAATGTTGCCGACGAGTTTGCCTACGTCTTCCAGGGGCGCATCTTCGCTTCCGGCCGGACTAGTCTCGCCACGCCGCCCCTGCCCGCCGCGTTCCAGTTCGCGTACACGCCGTTCCTCATTGACCACGGCGGTCGTTGGGCAACCTTCTACACCCCGGGAAACTCCCTCGCCTTCGTGCCGGGCGTAGTGGTAGGCGCGCCGTGGATTATGCCGCCACTGCTGGCCGGTGCGAATGTGCTGGCCATCTACGCCCTCGCCCGCCGCGTGTATGGGCAGTGGACTGGTCTTCTCGCCTCGGCGCTGCTCGCCTCATCGCCCATCTTTCTCATGCAGGCAAGCTCCTACATGGCCCACAATACGGCGATCGCCTACATGCTGGCGGCACTGCTCTCGCTTGTGTACATGCGCGAACGGCCGTATGTCTCGGGAGCGCTGGCGGGAATCTTCTTCGGTTTGATGTTTCTTACGCGGCCGCTGCCCGCGGTCATGCTGTTTGCGCCCCTCTTGGCCCTGGTAGGGGGACCCGCGCTCCGTGCGCCAATAAGAAACCCGCAGGCTCAGCGCCTCGTGGCCTTCGCGTTTGCGGGCGTGGTTATGCTCGGCGTCTATCTTGCCTACAACGCCAGCACGACGGGCAACCCGCTTCAGAATGGCTACCAGGGGAGCGCCGACCTTGGGGACACCGTCGGCTTCGGTGGACCGCACAGCGTTGCCAGTGGCGTCGACAACGAGTTCTCGACCGTCGTCGCCCTGCTACTCATACAGCATGGCTGGCCCGCCTGGCTGGGATTCGCCTTAATCCTCGCGCCCTTCGTACTCGGGACGCGCCATGCCTTCGACTGGTTCTGCCTTGCAGCGGCGGTCTTCATCGTCGCTGGCGGCTCTCTTTTCTACACAACCAGCATGTTCAACGGGACGCGATACGTGTACGAGGCCGTCCCCTTCCTCATCCTCCTTTCCGCGCGGGGAATGGCCGAACTCGCGGCCGTTCCGGCGCGCGTGGCCCGCGAAGCCGGACCTCCTTTGGGTGTTACGGTCGTGCGCATGCCGCAGGTTGTTGCTTCTTCGGCCGCCGCAGCCCTGGTACTGGCATCGCTACTGAGCTGGCTGCTCAGCTCCAGCTCCACCATCCAGATCATCCCGATCCCTCCGAGCGCATCGTACAAGGCCGACAATGGGCTGTTCGATGACCGACTCGTACGCGAAGCGCGGCGCCTCCATCTTTCGAACGCGCTCGTGTCGGTGTACCCGTGCTACGAGTCCCTGGCGTTTCGCAACTGCTATGTGAGCGTGTTCCTCGAGAACAACATCCACTTCGACGGCGACGTCGTCTGGGTCGCCGATCTGGGTGCGGAGAAGAACACTGAACTGTTCGCCCTCTACCCGTGCCGCTCATTGTTCGCGGCGAACTACGACGCGGGAACAATCACGCCGCGCGGATCGTCTCCGCCGAGGCCAGGTGAGTCCTGCGATTAGGGCATAATCGACCCGTCGACTATCAACTATCCACCATCAGCTATCGGCTAATGCCTTAGTCGTTGAAGCCCTCCATGTCGTACGACATGATCAGCCTATCTCTGCCATGCAGACTGCTCCTCCAACGATCCCAAGTACGAAAGCCGCTCGACGTC
>JACRBR010000317.1 GCA_016213125.1 Chloroflexota bacterium
AACACGCTCGACATCGCCCGGCACGAGATCACGCACATCGTGACGCGCGAGGCCACGAAGGGCCCGTTCGGGATCCCGGACTGGATGAACGAGGGCACATCCGTGTTCTCGCAGTCGGAAGGCCTGTCCGGCCACGACTCCGCGCTGGAAGCCGCGATCGACGCCGACCGCGTGCTCTCGATGAAGGAGCTGAACTCCTCCGCGGCGGGCGGCGTGTCGTCGACCGTGGGGCTGTATTACGCGCAGTCGGGATCGATCGTGCGACACCTCGTCGAGACGTACGGCGAGGAGAAGTACGCCGAACTTCTCAAGACCTTCAAGGAGGGCTCGACTGCCGACAAGGCGTTCGAGGCAGTCTACGGCTTCGACCAGCTGGGGCTGGAGAACGAGTGGCGCGCCTCTATCGGGCTGGAGCCGCGCCAGGCGTCCGCATCCCCAACGCCGCAGCCGACCGAAGACGATCGTCCCGCGGCCACGCCGTCAACGGGCACGACGAGCGGCGCCGAATCAGGCGATGACTCAGGCATGCCGGTCGTGACCATCGCCATCATCATCGCGTTGACGGCGCTGGCGCTGGCGGCGCTCGGCGGCCTCGCCATCGTGATCATGAAGCGCGCGGGCTAAGGGCGGACGCGGTTAGCGCTTCTGCGCGCGCTCGTTTGCGCGCTCTCGCTCTCGCTCGCGGCGGAGCTGGGCCCGCATCTCGGCCTGCTGCGAGCGGCGGCGGAAGAAGCCGATCAGCATCGAGGCGATAGCGCCGAGGATCGCGCTGCCGATGAGCGCGAAGATGAGGCGGACGTTCCACTCGAACCAAAGGAAGTTGACCTCAGCCTCCTGCAGGTTCTGGACGAGGAAGAGTGCAAGGAGCGCGGCACCGGCGATCCCGCCCCAGAGGCGGAGCTGGCCGAGAAAGCTGCGCTCTTCGACCGGCGCTTCCTGCGCCGTCAGGCGGCCCTGGCGCTCTTCGTCGACCATCCTTTCCTCCTACGGATGCGTCTTAGCCCTGCGAGGACAGGTCTGAAGACCTGTCCGTACGGGCACGGATCCTCAGTCGCTCGCGCGCTCGCTGCGCGGTCCGGCCAGCGGCTCCTGGGGTCGCGTGGCCTCGTATGCCACACGCGTCCGCGCCACCATCTCGAACAGGTCATCGGGCGTCGTCACCGGCGCCGAGCAGAGCGTACCGTAACAGACATACGCCGCGGGGGCGGGGTGTGGCGGCAGCGCTTCGTGTTCCAGCGCCGACGCGTCCCCGGCGTCGATCAGCCTCACCACGCGGTCCGGGACCGGCAGCGCCAGCGCTGCGCTGTGGAGCGTGTGGCCGCTCGCATCGGCCGCTGCCGCTACGATCTTAATCTCGGCGCCAGGATTCAGCAGCAGGTCGACAGCTTTCGCGTAGTCCGCGGCGAAGTAGCCCTGCGACTCGGCAACGTGCGTGAACGGCGCGAGCGCGCGGCGGGCCATCGTCTCGTGCGCATCGTCATGCGTCAGGCGCGCCAGCCGGAGGAAGACCATCGCCGCGCCCGCGTTCTCCTTCACCGGCTGCTGGCGCTGGGCCAGGCGGCCGAGGCCTTCGTGGCCCTCTGGCGTGTCGAAGAAACCGCCGTCCGGAGAGACGAGCCGGTCCCGCATGAAGGCCGCGAGCTGCATGGCGCGGTCGAGGTCCTGTGGACGCCCCGCCACCTCGTACGCGTCGAGGCAGGCGAGCGCCGTCCAGGCCTGGTCGCCAAGAAGGCCGGGGATCTTCGGGCCGTCCGGGCTGAGATAGCGGAACATCCCGTCATCGTCCGTGTGCAGGCGATCCCACAGGGCATCCAGCGCCCGCAGCGCGCGGTCACGAAGGTCCGGGCGGCCGCGCGTCCACGATGCTTCGAGATAGGAGCTGATGGCCATCGCGTTCCATGAGGTGTAGATGGTCTTGTCGACGTAGGGTGCCGTGTGTTGCTTTCGTTGCTCGGCCGGCAGCGGGTAGAAGTCCTCGTCGGCGTCCTGCGAGCCCCAGAAACAGCCCGTGTCAGGATCGGACAGCCATTGGTCGAGGTAGTCGATCGTGAAGTCGATGTAACGGCGGTGATCGTCGCTCTCGCTGATGCGGTAGAGCTTCAGCAGCGCGCGGAGGAGAAGCGCGTTGTCCTCGAGCATCTTTTCGTAGTGCGGGACGCTCCAGTCGCGCTTGGTGCTGTAGCGATAGAACCCGCCCCATTCCTGGTCGTACGTCCCGCCGTTGCACATGTGCTCCAGTGTCTTGCGCGCCATATGCAGCGAGTCGCGGTCGCCGTCGCGCACGTACGCGTGCAGCAGAAGGTCGATTGCGTCGCTGTGAGGAAACTTCGGCTCGTTCCCGAAGCCGCCGAACACGGGGTCGTACGCGTCGTGGGTGGCGTGGAGCACGTCGCGCATGATCTGGTCGGACAGATCATCGGTGTGCGCCGACTGCGACGTGGCCTGCTCGCGGTTGGCGAGGATCTCGGCGATCTTCTCCTCGATCGAGGCCTTGTTGTCCTTGTAGTAGGAGCTCACCTGGTTGAGGACGTCCCGCATCTGGTCCGGTGGGATGTAGGTCATCCCCGCCATCACCTCACCGCCGGGCGTCAGGAACGCGGTCGTGGGCCAGCCGCCCATGTTGTAGCGGGCGTTGATGTCGGGGCGCTGGTCGTTGTCGACACGCACGGCGACGAAGCGGTCGTTGATGAGGGCGATGTTATCGGGCTCGCTGTAGGTCGTCTCATCCATGACGTGGCACCAGTGGCACCACACCGCGGAGATCCCGAGGAGGACGGGCTTGTCCTCGCGTTGCGCCTGTTCGAAGGGGCCGGGGCCCCACTGCTGCCACGCGATCTCGTGGGCGCGGTTCGGGCGCGGTGAGAAGTGGAATCCGCCTTCACTCATCACCGACATCGTAGCAGCCGCTGGAGTGCGGCTACCGGCGGCGGCTACAGACAGCGCGGTCGCCTCGGGCGGCGCCGCCACATCCTGCGCGGCCGGAACCCAAGCAGGCGGGCGAACAGAAACCGCATGTACGCTTCCCTTCCGTCTTATGCCTTCCGGCGTCCCACGAACCAGACGTGCATCATCTCGGCGCGCCCTTCGTGGGCGGTGGAGCCGGCCGGGCAGGCCTGATCGCCGGGCATGTCGAGCGGCTTCCTGGTGGCGCCGTCGACGCAGTGGGTGTGCGTGTGCCACCGGGTGGCGTTGCCGCAGGGCTGGGGGCCCTGGCCTTTCAACGCCGTGAAGAGCACGCCGACGAGCCTGTAGGCGCCGTCCGACTGCATCTTGTAGATCGCGGTCTCGGGGTGGGCGTAGTCGAGCGTCTTGCCGTCGCGCACGTAGGTCCGGTTCCCCATGTGGGTCTTCGTGGGATCATCGGGGAAGCGGTAACCCTCGGCCTTCGCGACCTCGGGATCTTGCAGCCGGATCGTCGCGTCCTTTACCTGCGCCGTGAGATCGGCCATGCATGCGCGCTCTTCGGGCGTGGGCTTCGCCGGAGGGTGGTGCTGCTTTGGAGGCTCGCCGTCGGGCTTGACGACGTCGCCGCCTGGCTGCGACGTTGCGTGGGTGTGCGGAGTCGGGCTGGCCGTGAAGATGCCGGGCGCGTCCGAACCATCATCGTCCGGGCCTTCGAACGCGAGGGCATCGGGCTGGAGATCAGCGGCTGTGGTTGCCGGAGGCGCCGAGAAGAATGACCCGGCGGCAACAACAGCCCCCACCACGCTCAGCGAGAGGACGATGCCCCCGGTGATCAGTCCCACTGCGATGAGCGGCTTTCGCCCCGTTTGGCGTGTCATATGCATGTTGCCTCCGGCGTTTCCTGGAGGGATCATCGCGCACGCGGGCAGCACCGCGAGCAGCGCGCGGTAACGCGGATGTAAAGCCTCGGGAAAATGTGGCGTGCCGCGTAGCTACCAGCCGGCGGCCGCACCCTCGCCGCGTTCGTCGCTGCCGCCCATGAGCACGCCGGATGGATCGCGGAGGATGACCTGCGCGCGGCCCATCGGGGCGACGTTGCGCCCGACCGGCTGTACCTTGTGGCCCCGGCGGGCCAGTTCCCGCTGCGTCTCCTCCGGCATGTCGTCCTCCACGCGGACGACGCCGGCGCTGTCACCCCAGCGGGAGGTGTCGATTGCCTCCTGTGGATCCAGACCGAAGTCCAGCATGTTGGTGAGTATCTGCAGGTTCGTCTGTACCTGGTAGTCGCCGCCCGGGGTGTTACCCGCGATGAACGGCTCGCCGTCCTTGAAGACCAGGTACGTGTTCAACGTGTGCATCGTGCGCTTGCCCGGCGCCAGCACGTTGGGATGCCCCGGCTGCAGCGAGAAACCCGTCATGCGGTTGTTCATGATGATGCCGGTGCCGTCGATGGCGACGGCGGAGCCCCACTGCGCGTAGAGGCTCTGGATGAAGCTGCAGGCGTTCCCCTCGCCGTCGATCACCACGAACGACGTGGTGTCGGACGCGCCCACCGGCTCCGGCGCCGAGCGCGTGCGGCCCGGGTCGATGGCGCGCCTGCGTTCGGCGGCCCACTCCTTCGTCAGCAGCCGTTCCGGTTCGAAGTCCACGAACGAGCGATCGCCGGCGAACCGCTGCCGGTCCTCGAACGCCAGCTTCTTCGCCTCGACGAGGTGGTGCACCGCGTCGGGCGAGAGATGCCCCCACGATTCGAGATCGTAGCCCTCGACGATGTTCAGCTCCTCGAGCAGGATCAGGCCCTGCGAGTTCGGGGGCGTCTCGTACACCGTGTAGCCGCGGTATTCGGTCGAGAGCGGCTCGAGCACGTCGGCGCTGTGGTTGGCGAGATCCTCCGTGGACATGTGCCCGCCGGCCTCCCGGACCCCCTTCGCGATCTTCTCTGCGATCTCGCCCTCGTACAGCGCCTTGCGGCCGTGATGCGCGATGCCTTCGAGCGTGTCCGCCAGTGCGGGCTGAAGGAGCCGTTCGCCCATGCGCGGCGGCCGGCCGTCCACGTAGAGCGCGCGCGCCATGTTCTCGTACTTCGAGAAGAACTTCGGCGTGATGCTTAACGTCAGGGCCAGCTCGCGCGAGACCGGATGACCGTCGCGCGCGGCGCAGATGGCCGGGCGCATCAGCTCCTCACGTGGCAGCGTGCACCAGCGCGCGTGGAACACCTCCCACGCATCGACCAGCCCCGGGATGGCGGCGGCGGCCCCGCCGTGCAGCGGGATCCCGGCTGGGGCCTGGCCGGCGTAGCGATCGAGCGTGGCGTCAGCCGGCGCCCTGCCGCCGGAACAGATCGCCGTTACCTTGCCCTCGCGCTTCGGGTACACGAGGACGTACGCGTCGCCGCCGAGATGGTTCAGGGCCGGCTTGAGGACCGGCAGGAGCGCCGACATTGCGAGTGCGGCATCGAACGCGTTGCCGCCGCGCCGCAGGACATCCACGCCGGTCTGCGATACGAGCGGGTGGGCGGACGCGACCATGCCGCTCGTGCCCATGACCGGACCGCGGAACCTGATGCCGTTCGCCTCGGGCATGGTCATCCTCCCGCGCGCTCCAGCGCCTCCTGTGCCATCGATACCATACGGCGCTCCTCCTTGAAGGCCAGCAGGCGCTCCGCTTCGCCGATCTCGACCCATCGCGCCTCGGTTACCTCGTCGTCGTGATCATCGGTGGAGCCCCCGGTGTATCGCAGCAAGAAGAAGTGGACGTACTTATGCACGCGGGCTGGTTCGGGGTCGTAGTTCGCATTGAACCAGTAGTCGATCGTATCGATTGGGCCGACGACCTCACCGTCGACGCCCGCCTCCTCGCGCACCTCGCGCAGGGCGGCGCGGTCGTGGGGCTCGCCGTCCTCGACCCAACCCTTGGGGAGCTGCCAGCGTCCCTCGTGCGTCCGGATGATGGCGATGTCGTATCCGCCGTCCTCGCGAGGACGGTACACAATGCCTCCCGCCGAGATCTCATCGCGTGTCTTCATGTGCGCCGGTACGGGCGGAAGGAAGGCCTTCACGGCCTACTTGCGCCGCTTTCCCTTACGTGGGTCGCGCCTCGGCGGTTTCTCGCCCTTCTTTTCCATTTTGTCATCGCGCGCTCCGTTCGCCGAGACCGACGTGGGGGCCAGAGGTTCGCGCGAACCGCGGTTCACCTCCATCGCGCGCTTGGTCAGCTCCTCCAGCATATCGGTGACCCTGCGGAAGAGCGTGCCCTCCGGGTAAGAGCCGTCCTTGCGGAGCTTTCCGGCGGGCATGCCCGTCAGTAGCTCAATGCCCTCCTCGATGGACGAGACGGCCCAGATGTTGAACCGGCCTTCCTGCACGGCGTTTACGACCTCCGGCTTGAGCATCAGGTTGTGAACGTTGTCCTTCGGGATCATCACGCCCTGGTCGCCGGTCAGGCCCTTCACCTTGCAGACGGCGTAGAAGCCCTCGATTTTCTCGTTGACACCGCCGATCGCCTGCACGTCGCCGAGCTGGTTCACCGAGCCGGTGATCGCGATCCCCTGCTTCAACGGGACGTCGGTGATGGCGGAGAGCAGCGCGTACAGCTCGGTAGAGGAGGCGCTGTCGCCGTCCACCTCGTCGTACACCTGCTCGAAGGTGATGCTGGCGGCGAAGGAGAGCGGGCGCCGGTGCGCGAACTTCCCGTTCAGGTAGCCCTGCAGGATCATGAACCCCTTGCTGTGCGATGAGCCGCTCTTCTGCACCTCGCGTTCGATGTTCAGGACCTGACCGCGGCCCATGCTCACGCGCGCGGTGATGCGGGACGGGCGGCCGAAGGCGTAGTCGCCGATGTCGTACACCGACAGTCCGTTCACCTGCCCCACCACGGCCCCCGCAGTGTCGACCTTGATCGTGCCGTTGGCGATGAACTCCTGCACCCGGTCCTCGATCAGGCTCGAGCGAAACACCTTCTGCTCGATCGCCTTCTCGACGTGTTTCGCGTGGACACTCGCGCTGTCCTCTTCGCACGCCCAGTAGTCGGACTCGACGAGCAGGTCCACCACATCCATCATCCGCAGCGACAGCTTGTCCTGGTCGGCGACCATCCGCGACGACTGTTCGACCACCTTTGCGACGGCAGTCTTGTGAAAGGGTCGCATGTTGAGGCGCCGGACCTGTCCGGCGATGAAGCGCGCGTACAGGAGTGCGTGCTCGTCGGTGCGCTCGACATCGACCGCGAAGTCCGCCTTGGCCTTGAACAGCTTCGCGAAGTCCTCATCGGCGGCCTGCAGGATCGCGAAGATGCGCGGCGTCCCGATCATGGCCACCTTCACGTCGAGCGGGACCGGCTCCGGCGTCAGTGTCGACGTCGGGATGACGCTGAACTGCTCGCCCATGTTCTCCAGCCGGGCGGTGCGCGTCCGCAGCGCCCGCTTCAGCGTGTCCCATACGAGCGGCTGCGTCAGCACGTCCAGGGCCTGCACGACGAGATAGCCGCCGTTGGCCCGGTGC
>JACRBR010000320.1 GCA_016213125.1 Chloroflexota bacterium
CCCCGCCACCGCGACATCGGCATTGTCAACGGGCGGATCCACGTTGTCAAGCTGCTCGGCCGGAACTGGATCGGACGGCGCGTCGCTCATCGCGCTTGAGGGTACCGCCCGGCCCCGTCACTGTCGATCACGGGGCGGAACAACGGGGGCGCCGTCAACATGAACGCCACCGGACAACTTCCACGCCCGCGTCGCCGGGCGGATAATGGCCGCGTGGCGAAGACCGCGCTCACCAACATCACCATCGTCGGCCTGGGGCCGGGCGATGCATCGCTACTGACGGTGGCCGCGCGCGACGCGATCGCCTCCGCGGACGAGGTCTGGCTGCGCACCAGCCGCCACCCCACCGTCCCCGGCCTGCCCGCCGGACCCGCGTACCACTCCTTCGACGACGTGTACGAGCGCGAGCCGTCGTTCGACGCCGTCTACCGGACCATCGTCGCCCGCGTGTTGGAGCTGGGCCGCCGGCCCCAGGGCGTGGTCTACGCCGTGCCCGGCCACCCCATGTTCGGCGAGGCTAGCGTCCAGGCGTTGCTCCTTGGCGCCGCCGAGGAGGGCCTGACCGCCCGCATCGTACCCGGCGTCAGCTTCGTCGATACCGTCGCCGTGGCCCTCGGCGTCGACCCGCTGACCGATGGCCTCCTCCTCCTCGATGCCCTCGCCCTCGGCGAGCGCAAACGGCTGCTGACACCGCAGCGACCGACCATCATCGCCCAGGTGTACGACCGCAGGGCCGCCTCCCAGGCAAAGCTCGCCCTCCTCGAGTCGTACCCGCCAGAACACCCGGTACGCGTCGTCGGCGCCAGCGGCACCGGCGAGGAGCGCGTGATCGAGACCACGGTGGCGTCACTCGATCACGACGAGCGTGCGTTCGATCATCTCGCGACACTGTACGTGCCGCCGCTCGGCCTCGTCGACGACACGCGCTCGTTCGAGGGGCTGCGGCGCGTCGTCGCCCAGCTCCGGAATCCAGACGGCGGCTGCCCGTGGGATCTGGAGCAGACGCACGAGACCCTCAAGCGCTACCTGCTCGAAGAGGCGTACGAGGCCCTCGACGCGCTCGACGCCGGCGAGCCCCATCGGCTGGCGGAAGAGCTCGGCGACCTGATGATGCAGGTGCTCCTCCATGCCCAGGTCGCCGAAGACGAGGGGGAGTTCACCATCGAGGACGTCGTCTCGTCGATCGCGGCGAAGCTCGTCCGCCGGCACCCACACGTCTTCGGCGACGTCGAGGTGGCGGGTGCGCAGGAGGTGCTCCGCAACTGGGAGACGCTGAAGAAGGCGGAGCGCGCGGACAGCGACGTCTCGCTGCTGGATCACGTCCCCAAAGCAATGCCCGCGCTCGCGCAGGCGCAGTCGCTGCAGTCCCGCGCGTCAAAGGCCGGCCTCGGCCCTACGCCCGTCTCCGCCGAAGCCCTCGCTCGCGCCGTGCGCGATCTGGCGACCTCGACCGACGAGGCCACGGCCGAGCGCCTCGGCGACCTCCTGTTCGGCATCGTCGCCCTCGCCCGCGCGCGGGACCTCGACGCCGAGGAGGCGCTCCGCATGGCCGCCCGCCGCTTCCGCGCCGCCGTCGAATCGCAGGAGGCAGCGACGCGCGAAGCCTCGTAGCTCCCGAACCTCTCGCGAGTCTCGTGTGCGACGTGCGACAGCGCGTCCAGCGCTAAGACAAGCTCCCCTCTCCACGGCGTGGAGAGGGGCCGGGGGTGAGGTGCAGTCACAGCACTGACCCCCGACGCGGTCCACGGTGGCGAAGCATGTAGGGGCGCAGCCTGCTGCGCCCTCTAAGCGTCATGACGGCCTAGAGGGCCCTTCGTGCGCCACCCTACGGCGTGAACGTGTCCCCGAATGCCTCCTCGTTGCCGATGGCCACCGACGCATGGAGCTGGATCAGCTTCCATCCGCCGTCCTCACGGATGAACACCGCGCTCCATCGCGGCGAAACCTTCCGGCCGTCGGCGATGGTGATGATTGGCCGCGCCAGCCCCCACCCCACGTCACCGTCGCGATAGGCCTCCACTTCGGCGACCTGTACCTGCACCTTCCCGCCAACGTTCTCGGCCTCGTCCTTCAGGAAGCGGTACGCGGGCTCGCCCTGCAGCCACTCCTCCGGGTCCGTGCCTACGATTCGCAGCTTTGCGTGGCGCGACACATGACGGTCCCGCCACGACGCGTCACCCGTCTCCGCCGCCTTGAACCAGTTGACGATGATCTCCGCCAGCTCCGGAGACGCTTCCATCTGCTCCGCTCCCTGCTATGCCTGCGACGAGGCGGCGTGATGCCCCCTTGCTTCGTGCAGGCGCGTCGATCGGATCACGGGCACTGGCCCGACGGCGAGATGAACTGCGCCAGCAGCAGCTGGTCCCCGGCGTTCACCGCCCCGTCCTTGTTCACGTCGTAGCTCACCAGTCGCAACGACGGCGACGGCTCCCGGATGATCTCCAGCACCATCAGCAGCTGATCGCCCGAGTTCACGACGCGGTCGCCGTTGATCGACGCCGCCTCGCACCCGTCCTTCGTCAGGCCCGCCGTCGGGAAGCCATCCTGGTCGACGTCCGTATCCGTGTTCAGCGGGTTGCTGCTGTAGCCGCAGAACTCCGCGCGGTTGCTCAGGCGGTCGCCGTCGGCATCAGTGGTCGCGCCGCACTGCGCCGCCGTGGGCTTGCTGGCGGCGCTGTTCGGGTTCGTCCCCAGCGCGCACTCCGGCCCGTCGAGCACGCGGTCGCCGTCGGTATCCCGCAGCAGCGGGTTGGTGGCGGCCGATGCGCTTGCGCACGGCGGCCCGCCCGCCTCCGTCGTGTCGCCCAGGCCGTCGTTGTCGTCGTCCGGGTCGCACGCGTCGCCGATCGCGTCGGAGTTGGGATACGTGCGGTCGTCCTGCGACGTGGGCGGCGTCTGGTCGATGAAGTTGAGGTCGGTGTTCTCCTGCAGCGGGTTTGCCGCCATCCCACAGTTGTCGCTGGCCGTCGTGACGCCGTCGCAGTCGCTGTCGTTCGCGCACCCCGCGCCGATCTGCACCACCTGCTGGAACGTCGGCCGGTTGATCCAGTGGAACGGCGCCGCCACCGCGATCCCCAGCGCCGACGAACGCACCTCGTCGCTGGCCACCGTGCGCTTCCAGTCGGCGACGTTCGCCGACCCGAACTCCGCCTGCAAGAGCGGCGCCGCGTCCGAGAGCGCGTCCCACAGCACCGTCGCGCACGCCGCCGGCACGCCGCTGCCGCAGTACGTGCGTGAGAACGGGTCCGTCACCGAGAGTCCGAGCACCTGCCGCAGGTCCTTCTGCACGTGGCTGTAGGTGCCGCCGCCGAACGCCGAGCCGTTGTGCCCCTGCGGCGCGTCGTTCATCGAGATGCCCAGGTTCGAGATCGCGTTGCCGGAGTCCGGATCGAAGATCGCGTGCGACAGCAGCGACCACCACGTGTCCATGATCGCGGGCGCCTGCGGGTCGTCGTACGCGCCGTCGTGGTTCAGGTCGCGCCGATGCGCGGCCGCCGCCTCCCACGCCGCCAGCCGATCGCGCATGTCCTGCGCGCGGGCGTCCACGCCGCCCGGCGCCGTCGGCCCCATGACATCGAGCAGCAGCGACAGCACCTCCTGCCCGCGAAGGTCCACCGTGCCGCCGTCCTCCATCGCATCGACGAGGTCCGCGCGGTCCAGCGGCCCCGCCGCGATCGCCGCCTCGATGCGCGTGTTCAGCATCTGCACCCGCTGCACCGGCCCCTGAGAGAACGAGCGGTCGTCCGCCATGAAGTCCGGCGCTTGCTTGTTGTTCCACGACGTCAGGTAGCCCTGCGCCGGGTCCAGCGCGTTCGGCTGCGACGCCAGCGGGATGTAGCCCTGCCAGTCCCACGCACCCGTGCCCCACGCCGGCATGTACGGGTCGACGCCCGTCGCGCGCTGCGGGCACTTGCAGGAGTGCTGGTAGCCGATGTGCGCGTCGTCGGCGTAGAACCAGTTGAAGCTGAAGTCGATGCCCCCGCCCATGTTCGCCTGGAAGTCCGCGAACCCGTTGGCCATCTTCGCCGGGTCGTTCACGCGGTAGAACCCGTACGCCGACCCCAGCTCGTTCCCGTACGTCGAGCGCTGCACCGCGATCGCGATCGGCGTGCCGTCCATCAGCGTCCCGCGCTCGCTGATCGGCCCGTAGTCCGGCGTGCGTTCCACCCGCCACGAGATCGCGGGCGTCGTCGCCTGCGTGTGCTGGTACGTCTCGATCGGCACGCAGGTGCTGTTGTGCATGTAGCCCATCGAGTTGATCGTCGCCGGCCCGCCGAGGGGCTCGCACAGCTCCAGCACCCACTGGTCGACGTTGTCCGCGCCCGACGACGTCGCCGACCACGCGTAGTCCGTCCCCCGCCCCAGCTGCACGTACAGGTCCACGCCCGCAAACGCCGCCCCGCGCGCGTCGATCCCCGGCCCGTGCACGTCCTTCTCGACGAGCAGCTGCGGCATGAAGTACCCCGTCTGCGGCCCGAACACCGCGATCGGATGCCCCGACACCGTGTTCGCGGCCGAGACCAGCAGCGCGTTGCTCATCGCGTGCGACGCGAATGTGCCCGCCACGTCGGAGAAGTGCAGCGCGAAGCCACCCCCGCCGTCGATCACCGGCGTCAGCGTCGAGCAGTCGATGTCGGGGTGCGCGGCCGGGTTCACCGGCCCCAGGTTCGTCATATACGGGAACGAGCCCGCCGCCGTCGTCACCGCCTCCGCGTCGTTCGCGAAGTGCAGGTCGTCGAACACCTCGCGCGCCGTCGTCGCGTTGCCGATCGCCGCCGTCACGTTCTTCAGCCCGCAGAAGTTCGAGACCTCGCCCCCGCCGCCGCGGCCGAAGATCGCCCCCACCTTCGACGCTATCGCGATCATGTCCTCAGGCACCCACGGGTCCAGCGTCAGCCCCAGCAGCGTGTACTCGACCGGCAGCTTCGAGCCGTCGGACAGCGCCTCCGTGATGTACTGGTTCACCCCGTCCGTGTACGCCTGCGAGTCGTCGGCGATCGCCTGCCCCTCCGGCCCCGATGCGCTGAACGCCAGCCGCTGCGCCGTCAGGTCCGCCTCCGTGTACGGCGCCACCGCCAGCTGCTCGCGGTCCAGCGCCTGGTTCGACGCCGAAGGCCCCAGGAACTCCGACAGCCGCGCCCGCCCCAGGTGCCGCAGCACGTCCATCAGGAACAGCCGGTCCTCCGCCGCCGTGTACCCCTGCGCGAACATCGTGGCGTAGCGCGTGTCGCCGAAGATGTGCGGCACGCCGTAGCTGCGGTCCCGCACGACCGTCACCCCCGACGTCGGCGAGTACACGCGCTCGATGTCGCCGTCCGGCGTCCCGAACGACGCGTCCTTATAGAAGGAGGAGAGTTCGCCTTCGGTGAGTCCCGGCGAGTTGTAGACCAGGTCCGCGTACATCGAGAGCTGGTCGCGCATGTGCGGCTGGTACGCCCCGGCCCCGAGGTTGAACTCCTGCAGGTTTTGCGTGCCGTCCTGCCCCGAAGGCAGGATGTTCAGGAACCCCGCCGCATCGCCGAACTGCTGGTACCGCCCCGTCCCCGGCGGAAAGGCGAAGGCGGGCCGCAGCCCGCCCATCAACATGCAGAGCCCCAGCGCAGCCAGCACCAGACAGCGTTTCATCCTCACGTCCTCAATGCCAAGCGGGGACCGTTCCGGCGAGTATACACCCGCGGGGGCGAGGTCGCTGGTCGTCAGTCGTCAGCCGTCAGGCGGCGGTCGCCCGTCGTCGTAGGGGCACGCTGCGGCGTGCCCGAAATCGCCGGCCGGCATCCGTCGCCGGCTCGCTACCTGTCCACTGTCCACTGTCAACTGTGAACTCGGATCACGGACACTGCCCCGGCGTGGCGATGAACAGGGCGATCAGGAGCTGATCCCCGGCGTTGACCGCCCCGTCCTTGTTGATGTCGTAGCTCGCCAGCCGCAGCGACGGCGACGGCTCCCGCAGGATCTCCAGCACCATCAGCAGTTGATCGCCTGAGTTCACCTTCCGGTCGCCGTTCAACGACGCGGCCTCGCAGCCGTCCCACGAGCCGTCGAGCGACAGATCGCCATCGGTGTCCGGGTTGTTCGGATTCGTGTTGTAGCCGCAGTACTCCGCCCGCGCGCTCAGCCGGTCGAGGTCGGCATCGGTCGTGCTACCGCACTGCGCCGCTGTCGGCTTGCTGCCAGCGCTCGTCGGATCCGTCCCCAGCGCGCACTCCGCCCCGTCCAGCACCCGATCACCATCGGTGTCCCGCAGCAGCGGATCCGTGACCACGCTCGAACAGCCCGCGCCCGAAGCTTCGTCCGCGTCAGACAACCCGTCGTTGTCATCATCCGTATCGCAAGCATCACCCGCCACATCAGAGTTCGGCCAGGTCTTGTCGTCCTGCGATGTCGGCGGCGTGTTGTCTGTGAAGTTGACGTCGGTGTTCTCTTGAACGGTATTCGGGACGGCAATGCAATTGTCGATCGAGTCGATAATTACGTCGCCATCGGTATCCGGTACGCATCTCGCCGTCGCGCAGTGCAGGAGCTTCAGATCGCCATTTGTCGCGTCATAGTAGCTAACAACGGGAAGATCGGCGGCGTCCCTGACAAGAGACGAGTCGGTACCGACGTTACCAGGCGTGTCTACGGCAAATACGCTTTCGCCAAATCCTGCGCAGTCGGGATCGTCACAGTGCAGTACCCTCAGGTTGCCACCTGTGACGTCGTAATACAGCTCGTAGTACGACACGACGGGGAAGCCATTGCCATCAAGCTGCAGGGAAGGGTTGGCACC
>JACRBR010000321.1 GCA_016213125.1 Chloroflexota bacterium
CTCGGCCCCCCTCTTCGCACTGCCTATGGGCTTCCTGTTCTTGTCCGAGCGCCTGACACCACGCATCCTGCTCGGCACGGCCGTGACAATCGCGGGCCTCTGGCTGGTCCTGCTGTAGCGCGCCGCGCGAAAGGAACCCGAATGTCCATCGACCACGCGCCCCGTATCCTCGAATGCACACCCGACGTCCTCACCGCCCTCGTGCGCGGCGCGTCAGGCGATGCGCTGACGCTCCCGGTCGGCGACGGATGGTCGGTCCGGCACGTCGTCGCGCATGTGCTGGATGTGGAGCAGGTGATCTACACCGACCGCATCAGCCGGATGCTGGGCGAAGACCGCCCGTTCATCCGCTCGATCGACCCCCTGGCGCGGATGAATGAGCGCGGGCTCCTCGCGCGCGACGTCGCATCCCTGCTGAGCGAGCTCACGTCCGGCCGCCCCGCTGCCGTCACAGCCCTCCGCGCCCTCTCCGCGCAGCAGCTCGCCCGGACGGGGCAGCACGACGAGGCCGGTGAGATCACGGTCGCCAACCTGGTGCACCAGTGGGCCTATCACGACCTGATGCACCTGAAGCAGGCGGCCTCCATCCTCCAGTTGCCGCTCGTCGAGGCAATGGGCAACACCCGGAAGTTCTACGACATCTGACCCGGCGGGCCTTCCGCTGTAGACTCTGGGCATGTTCCAGAACCGCCCGACGACCGAGGTCCTGCGCGCGCGCCTATTCACCGGGCTCGG
The DNA here is from genome assembly GCA_016213125.1 of Chloroflexota bacterium. Lineage (GTDB taxonomy): Bacteria > Chloroflexota > Dehalococcoidia > DSTF01 > JACRBR01 > JACRBR01. The sequence goes on from JACRBR010000321.1 coordinate 736, forward strand.
CGTCTTTGCCGGGCTGCTGACCTTCGGCACCGCCGGGTACATGATCATCGAGCAGTGGTCGTTCTTCGACGCGCTCTTCATGACCGTCACGACGGTCACCACTGTCGGTTATCGCGAGGTCCGCCCGCTGGACACCGAGGGCCGGATCTTCACGATCTTTTTGGTACTCTTCGGCGTCGGAACCGCCTTCTACCTCCTCACGACCTTCGTCGCGTTCGTGATCGAGGGTGATCTGGGCGCCGCCCTGGGCCTGACCCGCATGAAGAGCCGCATCGAACAGCTCAGCGACCACTACATCCTCTGCGGCTTCGGCCGCGTCGGCGAAGAGATCGCGCGCGAGTTCGCCGACCGGGGCCTGCCCTTCGTGGTCGTCGAGAACAACCCCGATACCACGCCACACGCGGTGCAGTCCGGCTACCTGCTCGTCGAAGGAGACGCCACGTCCGATGAGATCCTAGAACAGGCGGGGGTGCGCCGCGCGAAGGTTCTGCTCGCCGCCAGCGACTCCGACTCCGGCAACACCTACATCACGCTGACGGCCAAGGCCCTGAACCCCGACATCTTCGTCGTCGCTCGCGCCGGCAAACGCGAGAGCGAGTCTCGGGCCGTGCGGGCGGGGGCAAACCGCGTGATCTCTCCCTACGTCCTCAGCGGCCGCCGCATGGCGCTCTCCGCCATCCAGCCGAACATGGTCGACTTCATCGAAACGCTCGCCATCCGCAACGCCGACCAGATCCTCGCCGAGATGGAGATCTCCGGCAGCTCCGGCCTTATCGGCCTGCACGTCGGCAACGTGCTTGAATGCTCGGAGCGCCTGACGGTGCTCGGGCTGCAGCGCGCGAACGGTGATCTTCTTGTAGGACCCCGCCCCGAGGAGTCCCTCGGCGAGGGCGACCGCCTGATGGTGGTCGGCCCCGAGGACGACGTATCGGACATTGCGCGCCGCATCGGCCTGCGCGCACAGTCGGCGGAACACGCATGAGTGTCTTGCAGAGCCCCGTCTGCGACCTCCTCGGCATCGACGTGCCCATCGGCAGCGCCGGCATGGCCGGCGGAACCGCCGGTCCCGCGCTCGCCGCCGCCGTTTCGAACGCCGGCGGACTCGGCGGGCTGGGCGGCATCGACCGCGGCGGCCCCGAAGAGATCCGCGCCCGCATCCGCCGCACACGCGAGCTGACGCAGCGCCCGTTCAGCGTGAACGTTTGGGTCCATATCCTCGGCGTTGCCCCTGCCTTTCTGGATGTCTGCATCGAAGAGCGCGTGCCGTCCGTAACGCTGAGTTTCGGCGACGCCACGCCGTACGTCGACCGGCTGCACGAGGCCGGCATCAAGGTGATGCACCAGGTCCAGACCGTTGCCGGCGCGAAGGCCGCGGCCGCCGCCGGCGTCGACGTGATCATCGCGCAGGGCGGCGAGGCGGGCGGCCACACGGGCGGCGTCGCGACGCTGGCACTCGTGCCGCAGGCCGTCGACGCTGCTAGCGGCATCCCGGTGCTGGCCGCTGGCGGCATCGCCGATGGGCGCGGGCTGGTCGCAATGCTCGCACTCGGCGCGCAAGGAGTCGTGATGGGCACCCGTTTCGTCTGTGCCGAAGAGGCAACGCCCTCCGCGCACGCGCACCGTGAGCGCATCCTCGCCGCCACCGCCGACGAGACCGTGTTCACAGACGTGTTCGACATCGTCGATGGCATGCGCTGGCCGGACGGCATCCACGGCCGCAGCATCCTGACGCAGTTCGCCGCCGAGTGGCACGGCCGCGAAGACGAGCTGGCCCGGCAGCGCGACGCGATCCTGGCGTCGTCGGGCGTCCCCGGTGAGGCGCCGCCCAACGCGCACAGCGCCTACGCCGGCCAGGCCGCTGGCCTCGTCCGCGACGCGAAGCCCGCCGCCGCCATCATCAGGGACATCCTCGCCGAAGCCGAGACGGTCCTTGCGCGCCTCCGCTCTTAGCGGCGACCGGAAGTAAGCCGTACTTGCCTCGCGAGTGAGCTGACGCGCTCGCCTGGTCTGGAACAAGCCGGGGGCAAATGCTCTACTCCACGGTCACTGTTTTCGCCAGGTTCCTTGGCTGATCGATATCGCACCCTCGCTTGAGGGCGATGTGGTACGACAGGAGTTGCATTGGGATGGCCGTCAGCAGGGGATACAGCAGCGGCCCCACGCCGGTCGAAGGTGCGTCCTGCGGAGGCACAGACGAAGCTCCCGCTGCAGCGGGACTCCGCCGTCCCGGCAG
>JACRBR010000027.1 GCA_016213125.1 Chloroflexota bacterium
CGTCTGCCGAGGTGCTCAAGGTCGGCGACACGGTCCCGGACATCGGTGAGGGGTTGAACGCCGGATGCTGGAGCGCCGGTGTCGTCGCGACCGGAAGCGATCTGGGGCTGTCCGATGCCGAATTCTCGGCACTGGCCGCGGACGAGCGCTCGGTGCGGATGGATGCGGTGCGCGACAGGCTCCTTGATGCGGGCGCGCACGACGTCGTCGACTCGATCCGCGACGTGCCGCGCCTCGTCGAAGAGATCGACGCCCGGCTGGCCGCGGGAGAACGCCCGTGAGCGAAGGCCGCAGGATCCAGATTCCAGGTTCTACGCTGAAACGCTGACAGGCTTTCCTGACTTGCCGACGGGCTGAACCGCTGACGGGCTCCCTCATGGACGACGACATTCCCTACCTGCTGCTAACGCCGGGGCCGCTCACGACCTCGCGGACCGTAAAGTCCGTGATGATGCGGGACTTCTGCACCTGGGACGACGACTACAACTCCATCGTGCAAGAGATCCGCGCTGAGCTGGTCCGTCTGGCCGGCGGTGGCGCGCTCACGGCCGTGCTCATGCAGGGAAGCGGCACCTTCTCGGTCGAGGCCACGATCGGGACGGCGGTGCCGCGCGACGGGAAGCTGCTGGTCGTGAACAACGGCGCGTACGGCGCGCGCATGGCGCAGATCGCGCGCACGCTGGGCATCGCCTGCACCGAGATCTCGCAGCCGGAGACGGAACAGGCGGATCTCAGGCGCATCGAAGCCGCACTTGAGGGCGACCCTGCGATTACGCACCTGGCGATGGTGCACTGCGAGACCACAACAGGAATGCTGAATCCCGCGATGGAAGCCGGGGCGCTGGCGCGGCGATACGGTAAGTCGTTCATCCTCGACGCTATGTCGTCGTTCGGCGGAATCCCGACGAGCATGGACGTGTTCGGCTCGGATTGGCTGATCTCGTCGGCGAACAAGTGCATCCAGGGCGTGCCGGGCTTCGGCTTCGTGGTCGCGCGCCGAGAGGCGATCGAGGCGACGAAGGGACACGCGCGCTCACTCAGCCTGGACCTGTACGATCAATGGCGCGAGATGGAGGAAAAGGGCGGCAAGTGGCGCTTCACGTCGCCGACTCACACGGTACGCGCGTTTGCGCAGGCGCTGCAGGAGCTGCGGGACGAAGGCGGCGTGGAGGCGCGTCACGCCCGATACACGGACAATGCGCGGCGCCTCGTCCAGGGATACGAGCGAATCGGCTTCCGCCCGCTCCTCGGCCCGGAGCGCCGTTCGCCGGTCATCACATCGTTTCTGTTCCCGTCGGCATCGTTCTCGTTCGATGCGTTCTACGCGGCGATGAAGCGGCGCCGGTTCGTGCTCTATCCCGGGAAGATCTCGCAGGCGGCCACATTCCGGGTCGGGACGATCGGCCACGTGTTCCCCGAAGACATCGACCTGCTTGTCAAGGCGACAGGCGAGGTCGTCAGGGAGCTCGGGATCACGTTCGCTCACGCTTGAGGCTTTACGCGGCCATAACCACCGTTAACATCGTGATAATCGTGCGCCCCTAGTCTGACCAACGTGAGCAACGACGTACGGCTACTGCGGATCAGCGCGAGGACGTACCGAATCCGCACCACCCGGCCCACGGCCCCGATGCCGCCAACCCGGTTCGACATGAGGACGCCGGACGCCGCACAGGACAACCCTCCCGGCCGCTTCGCCGGATGGGTCCGCCGTACACCGCAGGACGACCGGCAAAGGGCGCCTGCGGAGCCACGCTAGCCAGCCCTCCCTCGGCAGGCTCACCGCGATGGTGAGCCACCCTCCCGAAGAGCCACGTTTGCCCAGCGTGGCTCTTCACGTTGCGCCCGGATTCGCAGGATGAACAGATTCCCGCAGATTTGCGAAGAGGGGCCGCCTCACGAGATCCTGTCGGGCCGAGAGGCTCCCCTGAGCCGACCGCGTAACATGTTTGAAGCACCCTGGGCCGCCATCGCATCGAATACTGATCAGAGGCACCGATTCGGAGAACAGAGGCGAGAAAACATGAGATTCGGCAGCGGATTCCTCGGGGCGTTGGTGGGCGTGGTGGTCGGCGCCGCCGTGGTTGGTGGGGCCGTGTGGGCGTTCGACCTGGACGACGACGGCAGCTCTGGCAACGCGCCGGCTGTCACGACCGGCAGTCAGCGGGCGAGCGACAACGGAACGTCGGGAGCAGGCGCGGGTGCGACCTCGACCGACTACACCGCGCTCTACGAGAAGGTCCGGCCCTCCATCGTGGAGATCACGACGGGCGAGCAGAGTTCGAGCGCCTTCGACTTCAGCCGCGAAGGCCTTGGCTCAGGAATCGTCGTCGACGCCGAAGGACACATCCTGACGAACTACCACGTCGTGAACGGCTTCAGCGAAGTCACCGTGAGGTTCGCCGACGGCAGCGTTGCGCAGGCCGAGGTCGTCGGCACGGATCCGGGCAACGATGTCGCGATGGTGAAGGCGATCGTGGACGACGCCAGTGTGCTCAAGCCGGCGGAACTCGGCGACTCCAGCGCCGTTCAAATCGGCTCAATAGTGGCCGCGATCGGGAACCCCTTCGGACTCGAGGGCAGCTTCACCACGGGCGTGATCAGCGGCGTTGACCGCACGCTCCCGTCGAGCGCCGACGGCCGCCCCATCCGCGGGCTTCTCCAGACGGACGCGGCCGTGAATCCCGGTAACTCCGGCGGTGCCCTCATCAGCCTCGATGGCAAGATCATCGGCATCAACACCGCCATCGAGACGAACGGCGGGGGCGGCGGCTTTGCCGGCGTCGCCTACGCCGTCCCCATCAACACGCCGAAGCGTTTCCTGCAGGAGCTGGTGGCGGGTGACAGCATCGAGCATCCACGCCTCGGGATCTCCGGCCGGACGCTGACCGAGCAGCAGGCGAAAGACCTCGGCGTCGCACATGGCGTCGCCGTGCTTTCGGTCGAGGATGGCAGCGCTGCGGACGGGGCGGGCCTGCGGTCGTCGTCGAGCGGCGAAGGCGACGTGATCACCGCGATCGACGGTGTTGCGATGACGAAGTTCGAGGATCTCGCAGACTACATCGACTCGAAGAAGGTCGGCGACGAGGTCAAACTCTCCGTGCGCCGGGACGGCGAGGACATCGAGCTGACCGCGAAGCTGAACTCGTGGAACTCCTCCGCTTGATTTGGTGTGTAGGCGGAGTCGAAGGGGCGGATCCGGCTCTGGATCCGCCCCTCTGCGTTTCAACTGAGGGTGCCAGTCACGCGACCGGCGCCGGCGTCTGTGGCTTGAACGACGGGCGCGTTTCCTCGAACGCCGTGATGTCGGGCTCGTGCGCCAGCGTAAGGCCGACGTCGTCGAGGCCGTTCAGCAAGCAGTGCTTCACGAACGCGTCAATGTCGAACTGCCGCGACTTCCCGTTGCCGAGCGTCACCGTCTGGGATTCGAGATCGACTTCCATCTCCCAGCCGGGCGAGTCCTCTGCGCGCGCAATCAGGCGGTCGATGCTCTCCTGCGGCAGCTCGACCGTCAGCAGGCCGATCTTTGCGCAGTTGTTCTTGAAGATGTCGGCGAACGATGGCGCGATGATGGCCTTCAGGCCCATGTCCTGCAGCGCCCACGGCGCGTGTTCGCGCGAGGAGCCGCACCCGAAGTTCGGGCCCGTGACCAGGATCTGCGCGCCGTCATAGCGGTGATCGTTCAGCACGAAGTCCGGATCCTTGCGCCAGGCATCGAACGCGAACGCGCCGAACCCCGTGCGCTCGATGCGCTTCAGGTACTTCGCCGGAATGATCTGATCCGTGTCGACGTCGGATCGCGGCAGGGGCAGCACTTTGCCGTGGATCTTGCGTACAGGCTCCATCAGTTCTTCCCCCACCCACGGATATCGACGAAGTGACCGGCGATGGCTGCCGCGGCGGCCATTTGCGGACTCACGAGGTGTGTGCGCCCGCCAGGGCCCTGGCGCCCCTCGAAGTTGCGGTTCGAGGTCGAGGCGCAGCGCTCGCCCGGCATCAGGATGTCGGGGTTCATGCCCAGGCACATCGAACACCCCGCGTCCCGCCATTCGAAGCCCGCATCTCTGAAAATCCGGTCGAGTCCCTCTTCTTCCGCCTGCACCTTCACCAGCCCCGAGCCCGGCACCACCATGGCGCGCACCGTCTTTGCGACCTTGCGCCCGCGCACGACCTCGGAGGCCGCGCGGAGGTCTTCGATGCGCCCATTCGTGCAGGAACCGAGAAAGACACGGTCGATGGAAATGTCCTCGATCGCCGTGCCCGGCTTCAGGTCCATGTACTGCAGCGATCGCTCCGCCAGTTCACGAGCGCGCGGGTCCTCGAATCCGTTGGGATCAGGCACGCGCCCCTTCACGTTCACGCTCTGCGCCGGTGTGGTACCCCACGTGACGGCGGGCTCGATGTCGCCCGCATCAAGCTTCACCACACGGTCGAATACTGCATCGTCATCAGAGGGCAACGACCGCCAGTAGTCGAGCGCACGCTCCCACTCAGCGCCCTTCGGCGCATAGTTGCGGCCCTCCACGTAGGCGAACGTCGTATCGTCGGGCGCGATCAGGCCGGCCCGGGCGCCACCCTCGATCGACATGTTGCAGACCGTCATCCGCCCCTCCATGGAAAACGAGCGGATCACGTCGCCCCGATACTCGATCACGTGCCCGATGCCACCCGATACGCCGATCGTCCGGATGATCGCCAGGATCACGTCCTTTGGTGTAATCGCATCGTGGAGTGTTCCGCTCACTTCAACCGACATCGTCTTCGGCGTTGCTTGAGGAAGCGTCTGTGTGGCGAGCACATGCTCCACCTCCGACGTCCCGATACCGAACGCAAGCGCTCCAAAGGCGCCGTGCGTCGACGTGTGGCTATCGCCACAGACGATGGTCATGCCCGGCTGCGTGAACCCCTGCTCCGGCCCGATGATGTGCACGATGCCCTGGCGGCTATCGTTCACCCCAAAGTACGGCAGTCCGAACTCCTCGGCATTCCGGGAGATCGCCGCCACCTGCGCGACCGAGAGTGGATCGGACCACGGCTTATCGCGGTCGATCGTAGGCACGTTGTGGTCGACGGTGAGCAGTGTTAGCTCCGGCCGGCGCACGCTGCGCCCGGCAAGCCGCAGTGCGTCGAACGCCTGCGCCGAGGTCACCTCGTGAACAAGGTGAAGGTCAATATAAAGGAGGTCTGGCTTGCCTTCCTCGCGGCGTACTAGGTGCGCGTCCCAGACCTTCTCGGACGTTGTCTTTCCCATGGAACTCTCCGGCTAGGATCGGTAGTCGCCAATCGACAGGTACGCGGGAAGCGGCACCACGCGGGCCGACGTCATCGGTAGTGTGATGGATGTCACACCCTGTATTCCAGCGAAGTCCGCGTCATTCGTGATGACGGCGCCACAACCCCGCATCGCGGCCGAAGCGGCGATCAGCGCATCCGGCGCCTTCAGCTTCGTCGCCGCACGAATCATGGCCCCGGCAATCAGTACCGTTTCCGA
>JACRBR010000324.1 GCA_016213125.1 Chloroflexota bacterium
GAGCGCCAGTCCGCCCTCGATGACTCCACGCGACGCTTCCAGGAGGAGTTGTCGCGGGGAAATCTGCTTTTCCAGGGCCTCAACCAGCGCCTCGAGGCCGTCGAAACGAAAGCCGGTCGAAGTATCGACGCCGTGGTCCGCCTGGAGCAGCAGCACGCCGAGGCCGAGCAGTCCCTCCGGGCCCTTCGCCGCGAGGTCGACGTCCTTGCCGAGCGCACCCGCCTCGCCCACGAAGTCGCCTCCCGCCTCGACGCAGATCTGCACACAATGCAGGAGGAGCTCCGTGTCCTCCCCCTCCTCACAGAGCGCGTCGAGTTGCTCCGCGCCGAGCGCCAGCGCCTCGAAGACCGCACCTCGCACCTCGAAGAATCATTCGCCCACGTCGAGAAGCGTCTCGAGCGCGAGGAAGAGTTCACTACCAACGTCGACTCCCGCATGAAGGCGTACGACGGCCGGATCGACCACGTGCATACACTGACCCTTGACTTCCGCCGCACGATGACGGACCAACTCCTCAAGCTCAACCAGATGATCGAGCGAATGAAGCGCCGCGAGTTGGAGGAGCTGGAGCGTCAGGCGAAGGAACTCCGCGGCCAGCAGTCCCAGCTCAAGACCGAGGACGAATGACGGTCGATCCTGCACGGCGCACCCAGGGCCAGCCCCCGCCTCGCGGCGTCCTCCATCGCTACCCCGAACTGCTGCCTATCACCGGCAATACCCCCCTCATCTCGCTCGGCGAGGGCGATACCCCGCTCGTGCGGTCGCACTCCATCGAACGAGATCTCGGCTGTGAAGCCCTGTACTTCAAGCTGGAAAGCTGCAACCCCACAGGCTCATTCAAAGATCGTGGCATGGTCGTCGCCGTCGCCAAGGCCATGGAGGAGGGCGCCCAGGCGATCATGTGCGCCTCCACCGGCAACACCAGTGCCGCCGCCGCCGCCTATGCCGGCCGCTACGGCCTGAAGTGCTACGTCATCGTCCCCGATGGCAAGATCGCCCGCGGCAAACTCGCGCAAAGCGTCGTCTATGGCGCCGAAATCATCGCCGTCGACGGCAACTTCGATGTCGCGCTCCGGGTCGCCCGTGAGATCACCTCCAGGCACCCGATCGCGTTGGTGAACTCCGTGAACCCGCACCGCATCGAGGGCCAGAAGACGGCCTCGTTCGAAATCGTAGATGCGCTCGGCGATGCTCCGGACGTGCTCGCGCTCCCCGTGGGCAATGCGGGCAACATCACCGCTTACTGGCGGGGCTTCGTCGAGTATCACCGGCTGGAGCGGACAGGCGCTCGCCCGCGTATGATGGGCTTCCAGGCGGCGGGAGCAGCGCCCCTCGTGCAGGGTGCGCCCGTGCCCGCCCCGCAGACCGTCGCCTCGGCCATACGCATCGGTAACCCGGCCTCGTGGAAGTCAGCTATTTCCGCCCGCGATGAGTCCGCCGGAAGCATCGACGCCGTCACTGATGATGAGATCCTCTCGGCCTACGCTCGCCTGGCGCGCGAGGAAGGCATATTCTGCGAGCCGGCGTCTGCTGCGTGCGTCGCTGGCGTCCTGAAGAAAGCCGCGTCCGGCCACAGCTTCTCCGGGAAGACCGTCGTCTGCATCATCACCGGCAGCGGTCTAAAAGACCCGGAGACCGCGCTCGAACACGAGCCCGCGATCCACCACGTCCCCGCCGACCTGGCGGCCATCGAGCGCGAGATGGGCTGGGCCTGACGCCCCGGCCTATCGGGCGCTGAAAGAGGCCTTTCCATCCTTGCAGCGCGGGCTTTCAGCCCGCGGTTCAGGTTCGCGACGAACCCTCTATTGATGTCCCGGCCGTGCGCCACGACGTTCGTGAGCACCCTGCTATACGGCGCTCAGCTGTGGGATCGTCTGCAGCATCGGCGAAGGTGCGGACGCTGTCACCAGGGCTTCGCGGATGCCGGATAGATCCGCCCTCGTCTCGTCCCGCGTGCCCAGCTCCGCCTCGATGCGGTCGATCGCCCCGATGACGGTGCTATGGTCCCGGTTCCCGAAGAGTCGCTGGATCTCCGCCACCGACTTCTTGGCATCGTTGCGCAGGACATACATCGCCAGGTGCCGTGCGTAGGACACATCCCGGCTCCGGCTGCGCCCCGTGAGGTCGGCGCGGCTCGTGCCTGTCCACCTGCAGACTGCGGTAATCACGTGATCCGGTGCTGTCGGCGCATCATCCTCGCCCGGCGCACCGCGCCCTGAGCCGGGTGCCACGTTGAAGACGGCCAGCGCACGTTCAATCACATCGGCCGTTGCCTGGCCCCCCACCAGCGGAATGTGGGCGAGGACTCGGTTGAGGTAGCCCTCCAGTTCACGCACCGTCGGGCAGCAGCGCTGCGCGATCTGCTCCAGCGCAGCGTCCGGAAGGCGCATCGCGTGGTGCGCCGCCTTCGCTCGGAGAATCGCGAGGCGCGTCGTGAACGATGGCCGCCGCAGGTCCGCCTGTAGCCCCATCATCAGCCGCGTGCGCAGCGCCTCGCTGAAGCCGCTCAGCTGCGATGGCAGGCTGTCACACGTAACGACGACCTGCTTCCCCGCGGCGTGAAGGTCATTGAAGGTGTGAAAGAACTCCTCCTGGAACCCAGGCCGCGTCTCCAGGAACTGCACATCGTCGATGAGGAGGATGTCGCACGAGCGGTAGCGGCGCCGGAACTTCTCGAACGACTTGTGCTGCGCTGCAGTGCCGAACTCCGTGCCAAAGCGCTCCGCCGTGGCGTATGCGACCGTAAGCCCTTTCGCGTAGCCCGCGTGACCGATCGCATTGAGCAGGTGCGTCTTGCCCAGTCCTGGCCCGCCGAAGATCACCAGCGGGTTCTGGCGCCCGGGCGCGCCCACCACCGCCTCTGCCGCCGCGTGCGCCAGTTCGTTTTCCTCCCCGATAACGAATGTATCGAACGTGAACGCGGGATTCAGATTCGGCGGGGGCGTGGCTGCACGGCGGAGGAAGCCGGGTACACCACCCCCTGCCTCCGCACCGCCCTCGGGCGTGGCGTCCAGCGCCTCCGTGAGGAGCGCTGGCGTTCCATCGTCGTCGGCCCCGATCACTTCGAAGGAGACGGCAACTGGATGCCCGATCACGCGAGCCAGCGCCGAAAGAATCACCTTGCGCATCCGGACATCCAGCCACTCGGTCGTGAAGTCGTTGCTGGCCCCAACGACGAAGGTGTCATCCTCGAAGCGGATCCCCACCGTGTCGCGCAGCCATGTGTCAAAGTTCGGCTTGTTCACGGAAACCTGGAGCTGGCCAAGCGCGGCCGCCCACGTCGTTGCGGGAGTCTTGTCGTTCATCGAGGCATCGCCTCGGGCATATCGTCCACGTTTGCGCGCCGCGTGTGTGTGCGGCCGATCTGTGTGCATCCTGCAACAGGCAACACGAATCCCTCCCGACGATGTGTCTGGTCACGGCGTACGTTCAACGACGGTACACGGCAACTGAAGTGTTCCGAGGGTCGAAGTCCCTGCCTGTGTGTCGGGCCCTGCCGCGGTGGCTACCCATGCCTCCGCGGGTGCGGCGCTTTCGGATGTCGTCGGCGTCGCGCGGGCCGCTGTGTAACCCTTGGAACAGGCCGAATCATACGCGTGCCGTCATGGCCGGTCAAGGCGCTTATGACGATTGCAGTGTCGATTTTCAGATGACTTTGATCCCTTTTCTGAGCGCTGCAAGAGTACGCCATGTTCGGCGCGTGACGAACTTGCGAAATGCCATCAAGTGCACGACGATAACGCTTGCTTTCCGTGCGTTATTGTTGTGGCAGGGTCGCGCCAGCCGCCCGCAATCAGCAACGGAGCATCAGTGACGACGCGAGTCCTGTCGGCCGTAACAGATCGCTCGTTCATGCGTCGCATCGCCGCGGCCGTCGAATCGCGCCGTCTGTATCGCGACGTCTTCGAAATCGGACTCGTGGCGTTCGCGTTTCTCCTGTACTTCATCGTGCGCGGCCTCGTCGTCGATCGCCATGACGAGGCGTACGCGAATGCCCGTGACATCATCGACCTCGAGCGAACGCTCGGAATCTTCTGGGAGCCGCGACTCCAGGAGTGGGTGCTGGGGCGGCAGTTCTTCGTCAGCGTCTTCAACTTCATCTACTTCTGGATGGACTTTCCGCTGATCGTCGCCGTCGGGCTTTGGTTGTACTTCACGCACCGTCACGAATACACCGTTGCTCGCGACTCATTACTGCTTTCCGGTGCCATCGCGCTCGTGATCTACAACCTCTATCCCGTCATGCCGCCACGCCTGCTCCCCACGGGCGAATTCGTCGGCACGATCGAGAAGTACAACGACCTCAGCTACCAGGCGCAGTCGATGGCGGCGTTCGTCAACCCCTACGCCGCCGTCCCCAGTCTCCACTTCGGGTGGGCGATGGTGATCGGCTGGGCAATGGTCGTGACCATGCGCCATCCAGCACTCCGCGCATTTGGAGTCGCCCTTCCCTGGCTCCAGATGGCCGCCATCGTCTTCACCGCGAATCACTACATCGTCGATGCCTTCGTTGGCCTGATCGTATGCCTCGCCGGCGTCCTCCTCGCCCTGGCCGCCCAGCGGTGGGTCTACCCGTGGGTGCGGATCCGGCTGGGCGCTTCCACCCCCGTGATAGGCTGATCCCATGGACCGCGATCCAAGGGAACGCCGAATCTACTTCGAACCTGCGGCGACGACCGCCTGCAATGAGCGTGTCGTCTCGGCGATGCTGCCCTACTTCACCTCGGCCTGGGGCAATCCCTCCTCCATCTACGCTGAAGCCCGCGAGGCTCGAAAGGGCCTCGATGCCGCCCGCCGGTCCGTCGCCGAAGTGCTCGGCGCAAAGCCGAACGAGGTCGTGTTCACCAGCGGCGGCACCGAGGCCGATAACCTCGCCCTGCGCGGCGTCGCCGCGGCGGCACGGGCCCGCACCGGCGCCAACCACATCATCACCACCGCGATCGAGCATCACGCCGTCCTGCACGAGTGCGAGGCGCTCGCGAAAGAGGGGTTCCGGGTCACCTACCTCCCGGTCGATAGCGAAGGACTGGTAGATCTCGATGCCCTGCGCCAGGCCCTCGACGATGCGACGATCCTCGTCAGCGTGATGTACGCCAACAACGAAGTCGGCGCGGTCGAGCCGATCCCAGAAGTCTCGCGCATCGTGAAGGAACGCAACGCGCGGATCATCGTCCACACGGACGCCGTGCAGGCCGCCGGCTACCTCGACCTCGACGTAGATCGACTGGGCGTCGACCTGTTGTCTATCGCCGCACACAAGATCTACGGCCCGAAGGGTGTAGGTGCCCTCTACGTGCGCCAGCGCACGCCCTTCGTCCCCCAGGCCGTCGGCGGCTCGCAGGAACGCAACCGCCGCGCCGGAACCGAGAACGTCGCCGGCGCCGTTGGCCTCGCGACCGCGCTGCGCCTCGCTAACGACGAACGCGCGTCGCGCACCGAACACGTGGTAGGGCTCCGCGACCGCCTCCTCGATGAACTGCCACGCCGCGTACCGGAGACGATCGTCACCGGGCCGAAGGACCGCTCGCGGCGCCTCGCGAACAGCGCTAGCTTCGCCTTCAAGCACCTCGAGGGGGAGGCCGTCCTGCTGCAGCTTGACCTGCAGGGGATCGCCGCCAGCAGCGGCTCCGCGTGCACAACGGCGTCGCTCGAGCCGTCGCACGTGTTGGTGGCGATGGGCGTGTCGCAGAAGTACCTCCGCGGCTCCTTGCGGCTGACGCTCGGCGTCGACAACACGATCGACGATGTCGGCTATCTGCTCGACGTGCTCCCGCCCGCTGTCGAGCGCATTCGCGGCCTCCAGCCTGCCGCCGGACGCTGATCTAGTTCAGCACGCCGAACCCCGTCGTCTTCTGCCGCAGGTGTGCAACCAGCCGCCCGTGCATCTCCGGCAGGGCCTCCTGGATCAGCGCCAGCTCCAGCCGCAGCCGCGCCTCCGCATCCAGCTCCTCCAGCCACTGCTGCTTCGCCTCCGGTGGCACGTCGCACCGCGCCGCGATGTAGTCGGCCGCCTCCCCCGGGTCGTCCGGCAGGAACACGCGCCGCACCCACTGATCGCCGATCGCAAAGTACGTCTTCAGGTAGTCGTCGAACATCATCCGCGCTCGCGGCAGCGCGGCATACGCGTCGTCTCCTGCGGCCGGGGGCTCCAGCAGCGCCACTTCCCCCCGGAGATATGGCTGTGTCGTGTTGATGCTGACGGTACGGAAACGCCGCTCGCCCATCGTGAAGATGTTCATACGCCCGTCGTCCAGGTACTCAACCTGGATGATCCGCGCCGTGCAACCCACCTCGTGTGGAATCGCGTTCCCTCCCGTCTCCTCCCCGGTTCTAATGAGCAGCACCCCGAACGGGGCGTCCTCCTCGATGCACTCCCGGATCATCACCTTGTAACGGTCTTCGAAGATGTGAAGGGGCATCCGCATGCCGGGAAAAAGGACCGTGTTGAGCGGGAACAGGCGCAGGTCCATGTGTTTGTTCATGGCGGTATATGCGTGGTGGATGGCGGCTGGCTCAGGCCTAGCCTCCGTGCCGCAGCCACAGGGTAGCGAATCTGTCCCCGGGTTCCGGTGATTCCCGCCGCTATGGGCCCGCAGGCTCTTGACCCACGGCTCATCGCGGGTGGATACTTGCGATCGCCTCTCCCCGCCTCCCGCGGGAACAGGCCGTGCGGCATGTGGATGCGAACACCTGCGGGCGCCGAGAAGCGTCCGAGCACGGCGCGTGAGCCGGCATCTCATCTTCTTTCTGCACGATGCACAACGACGGGCGCACGGGGAACTTGGCCGCAAATATCTGCGTCACACGCACTTCTCGTCGCCGCAAACATAGGAGGCTGCATTGGCAGACGCACCAGCCGCGGAAAAACAACAGAAAGCCATCGTCCCATTCCTGAAGATCCCCGCGAACCCCGCGGAGAAGCCCTACCTGCAGGGCAGCCGCTGCAAGAAGTGCGGCGCCACCTACCTCGGCTCTCGCATGGCCTGCAGCAAGTGTTTCTCCACCGATGCCATGGACGACGTGAAGCTCAGCGACCGCGGCGAGCTGCACGTGTTCTCCATCGTCCACCAGTCGGTACCCGGCGTCCCGACACCCTACGTCGCGGCTATCGTCGACCTGCCCGAGGGCGTCAGCGTCCGCTGCAACATTAGCGGCGTCGAGCCCGACCCCAAGAACCTGAAGTTCGGCATGCCGGTCCAGTTCGTCGCGGAAAAGATCCGCACCGACCGCGAGGGCAACGATGTGATCGCCTTCAGCTTCAAGCCCGTCTGACCAGGCGGCGAACCGCACGTACGGACAGGTCCCAGGACCTGCCCCTGATACGCCGGGCCGGAGCGCGCGGCGAACGAGAGGGAAGAACAATGCGAGACGTAGCAGTCATCGGCGTCGCGATGATCAAGTTCGGACGCTACCCCGAAAAGACCGTGCCGGAGCTTGCCGCCCAGGCCGCCATCCTGGCGCTCAAGGACGCCGGCATCGAGATGAACCAGGTGGAGCTCGTCGCCAGCGGAAACCTCTACCAGTCCAACGCCATGGTCGGCCAGCGCATCCTCCAGATCATCGGCCAGACCGGCGTCCCCGTCATCAACGTCGCGAACGCCTGCGCCACCGGCTCCACCGCCTTCCGCGAGGCCTACATGTCCGTCGCCAGCGGTGCCTACGACGTCGCCATGGCCATCGGCAGCGAGCAGATGGGCAAGATGGGCCTCCTCGGCGGCGGCGCCGGCGGCGGCGACCCCGCCTACAGCACCGAGGGCGTCCTCGGCTCAGGACTCATGCCCGCCGTTTTCGGTATGGCTGGCGTCGAGCACATGCGGAAGTACGGCACCACGCTCGAGCAGTTCGCCCGGGTCTCCGTCAAGAACCACAAGCACTCCATGCACAACCCCTACTCCCAGTACCAGACCGAGGTAGGACTGGAAGAGGTGCTGAACGCCCGCATGGTCGGCTGGCCCAACACCCTCTACATGTGCTGCCCCACCGGCGATGGCGCCGCCGCGGCCATCGTCTGCAGCATGGAAAAGGCCCGCCAGTTCACCACCAAGCCCATCCGCGTCGCCGCCTCCGTCCTCACCTCCGACCCGTGGACGCAGCGCGACCTCACCATGCCCGATATCAACACCCTCACCCGCAACGCCGCCAAGGAGGCGTACGAGAAGGCCGGCATCGGCCCCCAGGACATCAACCTCATCGAGCTGCACGACTGCTTCGCCACCGCCGAGCTCCTCCACTACGAGAACCTCGGCATCTGCGCCGAGGGTGAAGCCGGCCGCATGATCGACGAGGGTGTCACCGCCATCGGCGGCAAGGTGCCCGTCAACGCCAGCGGCGGCCTCCTCTCGAAGGGCCACCCCCTCGGCGCGACCGGCGTCGCCAACGTGTGCGAGGTTGTCTGGCACCTCCGCGGAGAGGCGGGCAACCGCCAGGTCGAGGGGGCGAAGGTGGGCCTCGCCCACGTCATCGGCCTCGGCTCCGCCTGCACCATCCAGGTGCTCGAGAAGGTCTAGCCGCTCGTCCGGCGTCGCGGAGTCTACCGAAGGGCCGTCCGTCAGGGCGGCCCTTCGTCATCACCGGCCGCGCAGCTCGAACAGCACCCAGTGCGCCGCCGCCAGCCGCGTGTCCGGGATCAGGCAGAGGTTTGTCGCCTCGATGCTCCAGTTGTACTCCCGCCGGCCCAGGAACTCCACGATCTGCGGCACAGCCTCCGCCGGCAGCGCGCCGCTCGCGACCGCGATGTGCGGCAGCCACGTCTCGTTCTCATACGCCGCTTTCGCGTTCACCGCCAGCGGCTGCGCAGCGTGATGGATCACGTGGTGCACGTCGTCCAGGGCCTCCGTCCGCGTGACGTGCAGGTAGACAACGGACTGCAAGCCCTCCGTGAGGGCCCCCTGCATGATGCCGATCCCATGCGTCTCCATGCGAAAGGGCGTGCCCCGCGCCGCGATGCGCGCCAGCGTGTCCTCGATGCCCGGCCTGTACTCCTCCGCCACGTGAAACGTCAGGTACGGCCGCACCGCGCCCGTCAGGCCGGCCAGCCCGAACACCGCCTTCAGTTCGCCCCATACGTTCGCGATGCGGTCGCGCCAGGGGTCCTCGATGGCCGTCACGATCGCCTTCACCGGGGGAGCCTACCCGCGCACGCGGTTAGGGGTTAGCCACGTAGCGCGGGGCTTTTCAGCCCGCCCGGGGGGCCGGACTGGACAATAGAACGCCCGTTCTGTTACGATCGCCCCCTGATGACCGAAGCCACCGCGCCGCTCCGAACCGTCACCCTCATCCACGACCTGCCCGAAAGCGAGCGCCCGCGCGAGCGCCTGCGCGACTTCGGCCCCGCAGCCCTGTCCGCGGCCGAGCTCATCGCCATCATCCTGCGCACCGGTGCGAAGGGGAAAAGCGCCATCACCATCGCCAACGACCTGCTGCGTGAGTTCGATGGCCTTGGCGCCTTGGCCAGGGCGTCCTACGCCCAGCTTTGCGCCTCCCACGGCCTCGGTCCCGCCAAGGCGGCCGAACTGCTCGCCGCCATCACCCTCGGCGTTCGGGCCGCCAGCGAAGCCCCCGAGGCCCGGCCGCTGCTGCGTAACCCGGAGGACATCGCCAACCGCCTCCTGCACGAGATGTCGCTGCTCGATCAGGAGAACGTCCGCGTGCTCCTCCTCGATACGCGGCTGCGGCTCCTCAGCACCTCCGACGTGTATCGCGGCAGCGTGCACACCACGACTGTCCGCTACAGCGAGCTCCTCCGCGACGCCGTCCGCGTGAACGCCAGCGCTGTCGTCCTTGTCCACAACCATCCCTCCGGCGATCCCACACCCTCAGCCGCCGATATCGGCATGACCCAGGGCCTGCTCCAGGCCTGCAAGCTCCTCGAGATCGACCTGCACGACCACATCGTCATCGGTGGCGGCCGCTACGTCAGCCTCCGCTCCGCCGGCCTCGGCTTCAAACCACAGAGTTGATCAGTAGCCGCGGAGCTGGGCTCACCCCGCGCCTCATAGAGCCGATCAGTAGCGGCGGAGCTTCAGCTCCGCTCGGTGCCGCAATGTACGTCAGCGCGCCGGGAACGACGTAGCGTTGCGAGTGTCACAGTAGCCGCGGAGCTTTAGCTCCGCCCGGTGATTGATCCGGGCAAGCGGATCTTCTCGCAGAGACGCTGCAGGAGACAGCACCGACCGCCTGTCGGGAACGGGCCAGCGTTCACCCGGATAGCAGAAAGCGCCCGCCGGTGGAGCGGACGCTGCCTCAATGCGCCAGATGGCTCGGAACACGTGTGGATTCTTTAGCAATGAACCCACCCCCCGTTCGCCGAGGGGCCGCCCTGTTCTTCTCCGGCGCATCCGCACCATACTCCCCGATGAGGCAGGGAGTCAACGGCGGCGTATAATCCCCTGTCCCCTGTCCCCTGTCCCCTGTCCCCTGTCCCCTGTCCCTACACCCTGATCGTCTTCAGATCGTCCGCGATCCAGATCCCCGCCTCCTCGATCGACGCCGGCGCTTCCCCCGCGCCGATGTGCGTCAGGATGAACTGCGTCCCCGGCGAGATCTTCCGCCGCAGCTCCAGGATGTTGTTCGGCGTCAGGTGGATCGGCCCGCACGTCTCGTTCCAGCACGAGCACTCCGCCACGAACACGTCTGCTCCGTCCGCAAGCGGTATCAGCGCATCGCACATCGCGCTGTCCCCCGTGTACGCGATGGTTCGCCCGCCGATGTCCACCCGCAGCCCGAAAGACTCCAGGTCCGGCACGTGCTGCACCTTGAAGCCCGTGTAGGTGCAGTCCCCGCACGTCGCCGTCCGTCCGTCCTTCATCTCCACGAACGTCAGGTCGTACCCGCGCGACTGCTTCCGGTACACGTTCGAAAACGCCAGGTTCGTCGATGCCTCCACCCGCTTCTGGATCCCCGGCGGCCCCACCACCGTCAGCGGCTTGCTGCGCGGCGCCCGCTCTGCGTAGTCCAGCAGCAGAAACGGCAGCCCGAAGTAGTGGTCGCCGTGAAAGTGGCTGATGAAGATGACATCGATCTCCCGGATATCCTTCCCCAGCTTGTTCATGTGCGGCAATAGCGTCGGAGGCGCGTCGAACAGGTACCGGTCGTTCACCAGGAACGAGCTCCAGTACCGCGTCGGCGCAAACGCATTCCCCGTCCCCAGAAACGTCAGATCAAGTGTCATTCCGGTCCCAGGTCGACGCCCTCGGCTCCAGGGTTCGTTGTTCTCGCTTCCAGCTCTAGCTCCCAGACCCTAGGTTCCAGGTTCTCGGTTCTGGGTTCTCGGAACAAACTCCCGCTCGCATCCATCCAGGAACGACCACAGCGCGTCCGCGCACTCCCGCGCCGTCCCCAGCACCGCCTCCCGATCCCCCTCCGTCCGCGTGTGCCGCCGCACCATTCCCGCCCCTACCTCCGAGTGGATCTCGTCCGCCCCGATGTGCACCTCGAAGAACTGCAGCGCGCTCGGCGCGTCGATGCCGTAGAACTCCTTCAGCCCCGCGATCTTCGTCTTCGCCACCTCCGGCACCTGCGACTCGTACACGTACAGCGCCGCGCACGCCTCCGCGAACGAGCGCTTCATCGTCGCGTCGCGGAACGTCGCCACCAGCCGGTCCGTCTCCGGCAGCGGCATCGCCGCGCGCACGTCCTGTCGCGTCGCCCCCACGCCCTCCGCGAACCGCAGCCACAGCTCCGGGTGGTTCTCCGGTCCCCGCTCCTCCTCGATCAGGTTCTCCAGCAGTTCCTGCCGGTCCGAAACCGCCTCCTGCGGGCACACCGCGTGCGCCGCGCTCACGTACTGCGGGAACGCCAGCACGTGCGGCCAGTACTGGCCTGCGTATCCGCGCAGCGCGTCCAGCGTCAGGCTCCCCTCCTGCCACGCCCGGTAAAACGGGTGCTTCAGCAGGCTGCGCTCCTCCGTGATCTGCCGGATCTCCTCGACGATGTCGGTGGTGGCGACCATGTTCCTCCCTCGCTCCATGCCGGGTTCGCCGCCCGGTCGGCCCATGCTGCCGCTGGACGTGGGAGTTATATCAGGCGCCGTTCCCTCGGGCATGCGACGGAGCGCCATCCTCCCCGCAGCGGGTAACCCGAACGGCCCGGCGAGAGGAGAAGCGCCGGGCCGTTCGTTCCGCACACCCGCCTGACGGCGGCCGGCCCTTACGGGCCCGGCGTGTTCGTCGGCGTCGGTGTGGTGGTGACGGTGGGCGTCGCCGTCGCCGTCCCCGCACTGATGCTGTGGTCGTCGCTGACCTCCGGGTCCACCGCCGTCCCGTCCTCCAGCCCGTCCGCCCACACGTCCACATGGTCGAAGTCCACGTCGTCCGGCACGTTCATCATCGCCGAGAACGTGTCGCTCTCGTCCTCGTCCAGGTCCTCCAGCGTCGCGTCCTTGCCCGTCACCACCACGTTGCCGTCATCGTCGTACAGCACCACGCAGGCCGCCGGTTCGTCCAGCGTGTCGGCGTCGTTGTTCGTGATTGTGCCCGTGACGGTAAGCTCCGTTCCTGTCAGCGTCGCCGTCACCCCGGAGATGGCGATATCGCCCGCTGCCGTTGTCCCCACCTCGAAGTCCGGATCCTCGGCGATGTTCGCCATCCGGCCGATCGCGAAGTCCGTCTCCGCCGCCGCCTCGCTGCTGGCCGCCGAGAAGAAGTCCGAGGCCCCGTTCTGCAGCGATCGCAGGCATCCGTCCACCGTCACCGTCTGCACGATGCTGTTGTCGCTGTCGTCCAGGAACGCCACCCGGATCCGGTGGTACAGGATGTTCACCCCGCTGTCGTTCTGGATCTCCCCGGCGAACGTATCGTGCGTGCCGATCCGGTTGAACGACTCGTTCGTGATGATGCACGTCTGCGCCATCGCGGCCAGCCCGGCCGCCGCCAGCACGCAGATCGGAAGTAATCGTTTCATGTGCTCCTCCCGGCGTTGTGGCATGACTGTCCAGCCTAGGCCAGCCCGATAACGCCGATCTTGCGGTCCCCGTGAGCCAGGCTTGCAGAGGAGCAACAGCCCCCGCGCCGAACACAGAAAACAGGAAGGGCCGCCCACATCGGGCGGCCCTTCTCTGACTCTACCTGTGAAGTTAACTAGCTAGTCACGATCGAGACGCTGGTGTCGGTTGTCAGCGTGCCGCTTGATGCGACGATGGTATTCGTTCCTGCGAGGCTAATCTGGCATCCCGCGAATGTCGCCACTCCGGCTACTGCCGCCAGAGGGTTCGCCGTGCAGGAGAGCGCGCCAGGGCCCGCTCCCGC
>JACRBR010000318.1 GCA_016213125.1 Chloroflexota bacterium
CGCCTCAGCGGCATGGTCACCCGCCTGTCGATGGCCATCGTCGCCGCCGCCCTCATCCTCGGTCTGCCCCTCATCGCCAGTGCGTGGGAGCCGCCGGGGTGGGACTACATCGCGCCCGTCTGGTTCTTCGGCGGCATCATCGCGGCAATCGCCCTCATCGCGCGGCTCGCCTTCGCCGGCCGCCGCAAAGATCACGGCGGCTAATCCTCACGCGACGATCGCCGTCGCCACCGCGAAGTAGATCACGATCGAAAGCAGGTCCTGCGCCACCGTCGCCAGCGGCCCGCTGCCGTACGCCGGATCCCGCCCCAGCAGGTTGAACGCCCACGGCAGCGCCATCGCCACGATCGTCGCCGTCGAGCACGCCCCCACCAGTGCGATCGACACCGCGAGCGCGACCTCGGCATCGCCCCAGCGCCACCACACCAGCGGGAAGAAAGCCGCGCCCAGCAGCATCCCCGCCAGCGCCCCCGTTACCAGCTCGCGCAGCACCACGCGACGGAACCCCACACCCAGCGACAGCCCCCGGATGACCAGCGTCTCCGTCTGTGTCCCGACCGCATCCGCCATGTACACGATGCCCGGGATGAAGAACGCCAGCAGCACCTCTTCCTTCAGCCGCTCCTCGAAGGCACCCACGATGTCCGCCGCGAACAGCGCCCCCAGCAGCCCGATGAACAGCCACGGCAGCCGGTGCCATAGCCGCAACTCCACCGATTCCTCCGTCGCCGCCCGTGCCGCGGACCCCTGTCGCAGCACACCGGCGACGCGCGCCAGGTCCTCGTCGTGCTCCCGCAGCAGCACGCCCAGCAGCCGCGCCGGCGGCACGATCCCGCGAAACACGCCCGCATCGTCCACCACCGCCAGCGCGCTCTCGCCGTGCTGCACCGCCTTCCACGCCACCCGCTCCTGGTCCATCCCCGTCGATACCACCGGAGGATCCGCATCCATGACGCTCGCCATCGCCGTCCCATCCGCCGCCGCCAGCACGTCCTCGATCCGCGCGATGCCGAGCAGCACCCCCGACTCGTCGCACACCGCGATGTGGCTCACCACCTCGTAGCGCGTCGCGGACAGCATCGCCCGCAGCTCCCCGGCCGTCGTCTCCGGCCGCGCCACCGGCACCTCGCGCGTCAGCAGCGCCCCCGCCGTTTCGACCGTCAGCCTTTCCAGTGGCGGGATCTGCCGGGCCATCGCCATCCTCCTGCGCAGCTCCGCTAGCTCCGCCACAGCCTACCCGCGCGCCCCAACCCGCGCTCTTCCCGCGTTATCGTGGTCCTGTGATCCGCACCGCGGCGACCCTTATGCTCTCCTTGCCGATCCTGCTGGCCGTCGCCTGCACCGGCGGCGCCCCTGCGCCCGCGGCGACACCGTCACCAACCATCACCGGCCCGCCGAGCACCCCAACCTCAACCGCAACCGCAGATGCGACTACCACAACCCCCGCCGTCCCTACGGCAACCCCACCTCCCATGGCCGAGGCGCGCGTCGTGTACCGCGGCGATCCCTCCCGCCGCGCCGTCGCCCTCACCTTCGATGCCGGTTCCGACGCCGGCTACACGGCCGACATCCTCCGCATCCTGCGCGACAACAACGTCCGCGCGACGTTTGGCGTCACCGGCGTCTGGGCCGAACAGAACCGCGATCTCCTCTTCGCCGTCGCCGCCGACGGTCACCCGATCATCAACCACACCTACGATCACCGGTCCTTCACCGGCGTCTCCACCGGCGACCCCCCGCTCACGCCGGACGAGCGCGCGCTCGAGCTCTCCCGCGCCGAGGTCACCGTCTATCGCTACACCTCTCGCAGCACCAAGCCCTACTTCCGCCCCCCCTACGGCGACATCGACGCCGGCGTCCTCCGCGATGCCGCCGCCAGCGGCTACGGCACCGTCGTCATGTGGACCGTCGATACGCTCGGCTGGAACGGCGCCACCGCCGCCCAGATCCTCCAGCGCTCCCGCGGCCTCGCCGAGCCCGGCGCCATCTACGTCATGCACGTCGGCAGTGACTCCCAGGACGCCGCCGCCCTCCAGCCACTAATCGACGCCCTCCGCGCCGACAACTACACCTTCGAGACGATCGACGAACTCCTCACCCCCTAGCCCGTATCCCCTGTCCCTCATCCCTTGTCCCTCATCCCCCATCCCTCGTCCCTTATCCCTTGTCCCTAGTCCCTTGTCCCTAGTCCCTAGTCCCTTGTCCCTAGTCCCTTGTCCCTAGTCCCTTGTCCCTAGTCCCTTGTCCCTTGTCCCTTATCCCTAATCCCCTTGTCCCTTGTCCCCCGTCCCTTGTCCGTCGTCCCTTGTCCCTCATCCCTCGTCCCTTATCCCTCGTCCCTTATCCCTCGTCCCTTATCCCTAATCCCCTTGTCCCTCCTCTACACTCCACCCATGGCCTTCGATCCCGGCATCGCGCGCCGTATGCTGCACAACAATCGCCTGCGCGTCGCGCTCGGCGGCAGCGACATCTACGACCTCCGCGGCGCCATCGCCCTCACGTCCGACGCCCCTATCCCGGCCCTCAACTGCCTCGCCGAGTTCAACACCCGCCCGGCGCACGTCGAAGCGCTGCTCGACATCGGCTTCGCCCTCCTCCGCGCCTTCGACCGCGACCCCGCCGTCGAGGTCACCCCGCTCGACCGCCCGAGGTCACTCCCGAAGCAGCTCGCCCGCCGCCGCCTCGTCCGCACCGAGAAGCGCGCGTGGATGGTCCTCCGCCGCGACGCCGCCGAGATCCCCGTGAACACAGCCGTCGAAGTGCGCATCGCCGGCCCCGAAGACGCGCGCGAGTTCGCCCGCCTGCACGCCAGCGGCACCGCCTGGGTCCGCAGGCTCTCCCTTCACAGCCAGATGGCCGCCAACGACACTTCTGGCAACACCTTCTACCTCGGCTGCCTCGACGGCGAGCCCGTCGCCACACTGCACATGCTGATCGACGGCACGACGGCTGGCATCTACGCCGTCGGCACCCAGCGCGCCCACCGCCGCAAGGGCATCTCCTCGACGCTCATGGCCCGCGCCATCGCCGACGCGCGTGCCGCCGGCTGCGACGTCATCTCCCTCAGCACCGCCGCCAACGCCTACGCCGAGCGCCTCTACGCAAAGCACGGCTTCGAACGCGCCTTCACCTCCGACCTGTGGATCCTGCACCAACCCGTCACCTGACCCGGCCACGGCCGGCGTGGCACAGCCGCGCGGCACAGCCGTCCCCGGCTGTGCGGTTCCCCGCCGCTCGGCACACCCGCGTGGCACAGCCGTCCCCGGCTGTGCGGTTCGCACCCGGCACACAGTAAGATCCCGCCATGTCCCAGTTCGCCTTCTTCGCGCTCCTGCTCGTCGCCGCCCTCGCCCTCGGCGGCGCGTGGGTGGTCCACGGCGTCCTCACCCGCTCCCGCACCGGACCCGACGATCCCGACAACCCCGTTGTCATCGCCTCACCGCCCGACGAGATGTCCGCCGAGGTCCTGCGCTCGAAGATCGAGGCGTTCGGCATCCGCGCCTTCACCCGCAACCGCCTCGGCCGCACCTTCCCCGGCGGCGTCCCTCCCATCCTCCTCGGCTGGGAAGTCCTCGTCCGCCGCGCCGACGCCGAAGAAGCCGAGCAGATCATCGGGATCGACTCACGCGACCCATCTCCCACGTCCGACGCATGACATCAGGGCTCTGTGGTCGCCCGCCGCAACGAGGAGAAGCACCTTGAAGAACTACGAACCCGCCATGAGCTTCGGCCCCGAGGTCGCGGCCGGCGACCCCCACCGCCTCCGCGGCGATGAAGACCAGACCGTCGCCTTCCTGCGCGACCTCGCGGGCGACGGCCCGGCCCTGGAGCTCGCGATCGGCACCGGCCGCATCGCACGCCCGCTCGCCGCGACCGGCGTCCGCGTCGACGGCATCGACATCTCGCAGGCCATGGTCGACGTCCTCCGCGCGCAGCCGGGCGGCGACACCATCGCGGTCACCATGGGCAACTTCGCCGACGTCCCCGTCACCGGCACGTACCGGCTCATCTACATCGTCTACAACACGATCCACAACCTGCTCACCCAGGACGACCAGGTGCGCTGCTTCCAGAACGTCGCGAAGCACCTGGCACATGACGGCGTGTTCGTCGTCGAGGCCATTACCCACGAGGCGCTACATCTGACCGACAATCAGTACGTGCACGCGCAGTCCGTCGAGGTCAAGCAGGTGTGGCTGGACGTCGCGCGCTACGACCCCGTGACACAGCTTCTCGAGGAGAGCCACGTCTCCCTCACCGAGAAGGGCGTGCGCCTGTTCCCCATCGTCACGCGCCACATCTGGCCCGCCGAGATGGACCTCATGGCCCGCATCGCCGGCCTGCGCCTGCGCGACCGCTTCGGCGGCTGGGACCGCAGCCCCTACACCGCCCACACCCGCAACATCATCTCCGTCTACCAGCCGCATCCTGGCAGCTAACATGGTGCTGAAGAAGCCCCACCTTCCTCGCAGCGCGGGCTTTCAGCCCGCGCGATCAGGTCCGCGATGAGCAGCGCACCTCTAGCGGGTTGATAGTGGTCGGGAGCCGCAACGTCGTCTCCGTCCACGGGCCGCCCAGGCAGCTGGCATGGTGGCTGAAGAAGCCCCACCTTCCTCGCAGCGCGGGCTTTCAGCCCGCGCGATCACGTTCGCGATGAGCAGCGCACCTCTAGCGGGTTGATAGTGGTAAGGAG
>JACRBR010000323.1 GCA_016213125.1 Chloroflexota bacterium
GGGTCTGGGAGCGCGACGTCCTCCGCCGCTTCACCCGTCACCACAAGACCGGCCGGCCGCTTCCCGATGAACTGCTGGACGCGATGGTGCGCGCGAAGAACGTCAGCTCCGGTATCGCCAAGCTCCGGCAGATGTTCTTCGCCCGCCTCGACTTCGCCCTCCACTCCCCCGGCTTCGACGGCGACTCTACGAAGGCGGTGCGCGAGTTCTACCCCGTCACGGGCTTCCCCTACCCCGAAGGCACGCACTTCCAGTCCGGCTTCGGTCATCTCTTCGGCTATGACGCCGGTTACTACGGCTACATGTGGTCCGAGGTTTTCGGGCACGACATGTTCACACGCTTCGAGCAAAACGGCGTCCTCGACCCCGCGACCGGCCTCGACTACCGTCGCAAGATCCTGGAGCGGGGCGGCAGCGTGGATGGCGACGTGCTGGTGCGCGAATTCCTGGGCCGCGAACCCAACAGCGACGCCTTCTTCCGGGACATCGGCCTGGAATAGGGACGCGCAAGCAGGCGTGGCACAGCCGGTGCCCGTCCGTACGGGGCTAATAGCCGCATGCCTAGACCGACACCATCTCCAGCACGTTATGTGCCTCCATGGCGTCCGCGACCCACCCGAACATGGCGTCCGTCATGCTCACGTCCCGGATGAGGGAGAACTCCTCGATCCTTGTTGGGTCGATGTTCACGCTAGCGATGATGTTCATGATAGCGGTGGTCACTAGCCCCTGCCGAAATCCCTCCCGGCAGCGCTCGAGGTCGTAGTTGGTCACGCCGTGTTCGAGGAGTAGCGCGTGATAGAGCTCGATGAGGCGCTCGTCGCACGTTCGCCGCTGCTCCGGGGGTAGTCCCGTCACGATGACCCGGGCGAGGTCGTCGGTGCCGCTCCCGGCGCTCACGGTCTGCCAGTCGAAGACGGCGAAGCGTCCGCCGCGCTCCGAGGGGAAGAAGAGTTGGCCCGGGTGGAAATCCCCGTGGACGAGGGTCACGCTGCCATCTGCCACGCGCTCCCACCTGCCCTCCGTCAACTGCGCGAAGTTCCCCATCACCCGCTCCGCCACCTCCAGGACGATCGGAGGCAGGGCGCCACCGTATCGTTGGCGCGCCGCCGGGAGTGCCGCGCCCATCACGCCGGGCGCCCACGACGTAAACAGCCGATCCGCCGCGCTGCCAGGATAGCGGAGGAACTCCAGCTCCCGGAGCCGCACGTTTCCCCACCACTTAGCGTGGAACGGGGCCAGGTGTCGCACCGCCAGTTCGATGTCGTCGACCGACGGCATCGCAACATCGGCGGCGACGCGGGCATCGCTCATGTCCTCCAGGAGCAACACGAACACGCCCGACGCCGAATCGATCTCGGCGTGGAAGCAATGCGGTACCGGAATTCCAGGGTCGGCGCCGAACTGCCGGTAGAACTCGATCTCTCGGGCGTAACCCCCGAAGGTGTGCATCAAGGCCCGGATCGGTTCGTAGGGCGAAGCGAACTTCGCGACCAGCGAACGCGGCGCGGCGGTTGTGACACCGTCGTACGAGAGCCCGAACCGCGCCACGACCCCCGCGGCACCTTGAAATTCGAGCAGATCGTTCGTGTGCGCGGCCACGCGCGCGCCATCAAGTACGCCCGCCCTGCGTAGCACCGCCGTGAGCCACGCGTCGGTCACCTGCTCTGGCCCCGCTGGTATCACCGCGCCCATCTGTCCGGCTGCGTTGCGCGCGGAGAGCACGCGCTCGCTCTTACTCATGGCGAAGCGCCTCCACGGGATTGAGGCCGGCGGCGCGGAAGGCCGGGTAGATGCCGAAGAAGATGCCGATCGCGACGGACACGCCCACAGTAATCGCGATGGACTGCGTCGTGACGACGGTCACCAGGCGCCCACCCATCAGAGGCTTTCCGTCGGCGAACGCGGCGCCCAGCACGCCCAGCGCCACGCCGATGAGGCCGCCCACCATTGTCACCATCACAGCTTCGGCCAGGAACTGCATCACAATGTCGCGGCGCCGTGCGCCAAGCGCCTTGCGGATGCCAACCTCGCGCGTCCGCTCGGTCACCGACACCAGCATGATGTTCATGATGCCGATGCCGCCGACGAGGAGCGCGATACTCGCGATGCTGCCCATAAAGACCATCAGGCCCCGCTTGATGTCGTCCATCGTCTTGAGCAGTTCTTCCTGGCTGCGGATGCTGAAGTCGTCCTCGCCGGTGCGATGGCGTTCCCGCAACAGCCCCGCGATCTCCTCTCGTCCGCGCGCGAGCTCGGCAGGATCGTTGATGGAAACGCTGATCTGCATGACGTTCGCAAGGCCCAGGGCGCTCCGGTCAGCGGAGATCTTCGCCTGCATGGTCGAGAGCGGGATGAAGATGGCATCGTCGCGGTCGCTGCCGCCGAACGAACCCTTCTCCTCCATCACTCCGATGACCCGAAACGCCATCGCCGGCTCGATGCCCTTGACCGCGATGCGCACCGATTGGCCGAGGGGATCAGCCTCGCCGAACAGGTCCTGCGCCACCTTGCTGCCCAGGACCGCGCTGAGTGACCGCCGGCTCATCTCCGACTCATCGATGAACTTGCCCTGATCAGCGAAGAAGTTGCGCACCCACTGGTATTCTGGCGTCACGCCATAGACCGTGGTGTCGAGCGACACCGATGCCTCGCTCACACGGGCTTTGTAGAAGCTTTGCGGCGCCACGCCGTCCACATACGAGAATCGGTTTCGGTTCTCCATGGCGTGAGCGTCCTGCAGCGTGAGGCCGCTAACCGCCGCCTGCCGCGACCCCGGCGGCCGCCCTGCGTCCACCTGCTGCTCCTGGATGAAGAGCACGTTGCTGCCGAGGTCGCTGAAGCGGTTGGTGACGCTCCGAGTTGCCCCCTCGCCGATTGCCATGAGGGCGATCACCGCACCGACGCCGATCACGACGCCGAGCAATGTGAGTGCGGAGCGGAGCTTGTTGACCATCAGCGCCGCGATGGCCGTGCTGAACGTATCGCTGAACGTCATGGGCGGGTCCTCTCAGCGAATGCCGCCCGGTAGCTGGCGTTCGCGTGTTGGGAGCGCCTCCGGAGCGGTCTTCGACACCGCTCGCAGCACCACCTGATCACCCTCGTCCAGTCCCGCAACCACCTCGACGAACTGGCCGTCGCTGATGCCGACGTCCACCGCCCGCTCCTCCACCACTCCGTTCACCATGACGTCGACCACCTGCTCCCGCCCGATCCGGCGCAGGGCGCGTGTCGGTATCGCCAGCACGTCTGTCTTCTCCGTGATCAGCACTTCGGCAACCCCGCCCATACCCGTCACGGGCCGCACGGCGCCCGCCGGTATGGTGAGGACGGCTTCCGCCGTGTACGTGGCCACGCCCTGCTCGATCTTCGCAGCATCGCCCATGTTCTGGATGACGAACGCATAGGCCTGGTTGGGCACGGCGTCAAACGTCATCGTCCCCTTCTGGCCGCTCAGAACGTATGGCCGATCGTTTTCGCCGATCACCAGGTCCAACCGGAGCGCCCCCGGCGTCAGCACGACGAACGCCGGAAGCGCGGGCGTTCCATATTCGCCCGGATGGATGTTGATCGCGGCGACGACCCCGCCGAACGGCGCCAGCAGCCGGGCATTTGACTGCTGCACGCGTGCGCGGGCCGCCGCGATCTCCGCCACGCTGACCTGCGCGCGCTGAAGAGCGATGTCGTCCTCGTCCGCGCCGTCCAGCAGATCCGCCAGCTTTGCTTCCGCTGCGAACAGA
>JACRBR010000322.1 GCA_016213125.1 Chloroflexota bacterium
ACCCTCAACCGGCCCGAGCGCCTCAACGCCTGGACCCAGACGATGGAAAACGAGTTCATCGACGCGATCAACACCGCCTCCGCCGAGCCCGCCACCGGCTGCATCGTGATCACCGGCGCCGGCCGCGGCTTCTGCGCCGGCGCCGACATCAGCGGGTTCAACGAGGGCCTTGAGCGCTCCGGACCCCGCCCCTCCAAGCTCCTCTACGAAGGGGGCAGCCCCGAAGTACCCATCACCCTCTCCCGCGCCAAGCCCACCATCTGCGCCGTCAACGGCCCCAGCGTCGGCGTCGGCCTCACCTTCACGCTCGCCTGCGACATCCGCATCGCGTCGACGGCCGCGCGCTTCTCCGCCCGCTTCGTGAAGGTGGGTCTTACGCCCGAGTGCGGCAGCACCCACTACCTCCCGCTCGTCGCCGGCCTCCCGAATGCGCTCTTCATGACCCTAACCGGCCGCATCATCGACGCCGACGAAGCCCTGCGCCGCGGCATCGTCGACCGCCTCGTCGAGCCTGACCAGCTCCTGCCGGAGGCTTTCAGGCTCGCCGAGGAGATCGCCGCCAACCCCCGCGACGCCGTCTGGGCCGCCAAGCGCATGCTCCACGCACACGTCACCGAGACCGACCTGCGCAGAGTAGTGACCCAGGAGTCCTACAGCATCCGCGAACGCCAGGCCGAGCCCGACCACAAAGAAGCCGTCGCCGCCTTCATCGCCAAGCGCGACCCCGTCTTCAACCAGGGCAGATGAGCGAAGACCAGATCATCAAAGAAGCCGTAGAGCGCTTCGTGCGGAACCTCGACGTACAGCGCGTCGGGCATGACTGGTTCGTCGGCGAACCCGACCGCACTGAGGGGCGGCTCTTCGGCGGCCAGGTCATCGGCCAGGCCGCGCTCGCCGCCGGCCGCACGGCGCCCGACCCGACGCTGCATTCCCTCCACGCCTACTTCCTGCGCCCCGGCCGCCCGGACGCTACCATCGAATACAGCGTCGAGCGCGTCCGCGACGGCAAGACCTTCACCGCACGCCGCGTCCTCGTACGCCAGGAGGGCGTCCCCATCTGCGACGTCACCGTCTCCTTCGTCCATCCCGAGGACGGCATTTCGCACCAGGAGCCGATGCCGGAGGCACCCGATCCCGACACGCTGCAGGACGCCCGCATCGCCTTCCCGAACAAGGACGGCACGCTGTGGCCGCTCGGCCCCTTTGAATGGCGCACCGCCGTCGAACCCGGTGGCGTCGCCGCGCCCGGCGAGTCCACCGTCGTGCAGGAGTGGGGCCGCGTCCGCCTGCCTCTGCCCGACGACCCGCAACTCCACGCCGCCGCCATCGTCTACATCAGCGACGCTGGCTCCTTCGCCGGCATCGAGCGCCGCTACGGCTGGGAGGGCATGAGCGGCAAGGCATCCGCCAGCCTGGACCATGCCATCTGGATCCACCGCCCGGTCCGCTGGGACGGCTGGCTACTCATGGTCACCGAGAACCCGGTCGCGCACGCCGCCCGTGCCCTCTCCTATCGCCAGTTCTACACCCGCGACGGCGTCCACGTCGCCTCCGTCGCGCAAGAGGCCGTCTTCCGCCGCGAGCGGAAGTAGTCGCCGGTCCTCGGGCGGCAGTCGTCGGTCGGAAGTCGCCGGTCTCACCTCGCACTTCGCACTTCTCACCTCTCCCGGCTTGATACCCTGCGGTCTGTGGACTCCTTCGACCATCTCGCCGATCCCCGCATCGTCGCCGCCGCCGGCGACGCCGCCCGCCGCATCGCCGCACGCGCAGAGGGTGAGAGCGAGAGCGACTCGTTCCTCGCGGGCTGCATCGACGACCTCCGCGACTCCGGCTACCTGCGCATCATCGTCCCCGAGCGTCTCGGCGGCCTCGGCGGCTCCATCGTCGATGTCTGCGTCGCGCAGGAGAAGGTGTCGCGCGCCTTCGGCTCCGCCGGGCTCACGGCGAACATGCACCTGCAGTACCTCGGCTCGTCGCTCGTTTCCGGGATGTGGCCGGAGGAGCGCCTCGACGCGTTCCTGCGCGGCGTCACCGAGCACGGCTGGATCATCAACAACTGCCAGGCCGAGACGGAGCTGGGCTCACCGGCCCGCGGTGGCCTCCACCACACCACCGCTACCCGCGCGAAAGGCGGATGGCGCATCGACGGCAAGAAGTCGTGGTCGACGGCCGCCCCGCACCTCACACACTTCGCCGTTGGAGCCACCGTCCGTGCGGACAGCATGCCCGAACATCTGGGCCAGTTCCTGGTCCGCCGCGACGCCCCCGGCGTCCGCATCGACCCCACGTGGGACGCCCTCTCGATGCGAGAGTCCGCCAGCCACGACATCGTCTTCGAGGCAGTACACGTCCCCGATGAGGACGTAATCCGCGTCTCACCGGCCGGTGACCGTTACGTCCCGCCGCTCGAGACCGCGCCCTGGCACGGCCTCCCCTTCGCGGCCACTTACATCGGCATCGCCGTCGCCGCCCGCGACTTCGCCGCGAGGTTCGCCGCGACGCGCATCCCCTCGAACCTCGGCCACCCCATCGGCGACCTGCCCGCCGTCCGCGCGAAGCTCGGCGAGATCGAGGCGCTGCTCTTCGCCTCGCGACGGATGATCTTCGATACGGCTCGCGACTGGGTCGAGGCGAAGGCCCCGCGCGAGCAGGTCGCCGCGCAGGTGCCGATGGTGAAGTACTGGGCCACCAACAACGCCGTCCACGTGACGGACCTCGCGCTCCGCATCACCGGCGGCTTCGGTCTCATGGAGTCCAACCCCGTCGAGCGCTGCTTCCGCGACGTCCGCGCCGGCCTCATCCACCCACCCCTCGACGACGTCACCCTCGCCACAGCCGCCACCCTCGCCATGCGCGAGTTCCAGCACTAACGCCTCGAAGGTCGCTCGACGTAAACGAAAAGGACGGAGCCCAGCTCCGTCCTCACTGTCCACTGTCCACTGTCCACTGTCCACTGTGAACTGCTAAAACACCCGCTCATAGCTCCGCTGCAGCTCATGCACTTCGGTCAGGATCTGCATCCACCGCAGGTTGTAGTGCCGCGGGTGCGTCAGCTCCTGCGGGTCCACCTCGCCGATGTGCTCCAGCACGCTCGCCACGCTGTCGACTGGCGTGCGCTGCGGCGTGAAGCCCGTCGCCTCCGTCATCCGCGCGTTCGAGGCGCGGTAGTCACGGATGCGGCCGGTCGCCGGCGCCGTCGAGAGCTGGATGTCGCCGACGAGCGGCTTCACCGCTTCCGCGATGATCTCCGCCAGCTGCTTCACCTGGTAGTTGTCCTGCACGACGTTTAGCACACGGCCCGCGACCTTCGCGGCCGGCGCGTCCAGGCAGACGATGTGCGCCATCGCGACGTCCTGGACGTCGGCCAGCGGCCGGTACATGAAGCCGCCCTCGTGCAGGAACAGGTGCCGCTTCAGCAGCGCATCCTTCAGGAACGTGTTCACCACCAGGTCGTACCGCATGCGCCGGCTGTACCCGCCGACGGTGCCCTGCCGCAGCAACACCACCTCGATCTTGTCTTGCACCTCCAGCAGCGCCCGCTCCGCCGCGTACTTCGACTCGGAGTATGGCCCCAGCGGCTGCACGGCCGCGTCTTCGTCCAGGATCTGCTCCGACCCCGCACCGTCGTAGATGCTGCCGCTCGATCCGAAGGTGATGCGTCGCACGCCCATGCGGATCGCCGCATCCGCCAGTTCCTTGGTGGCGATCATGTTCATCTGCCAGTTGGCGTTCGGGTCCAGGTCCGCGGTTGGGTCGTTGGAGAGCCCGGCCAGGTGGCAGACGGTATCTACGCCCTCCAGGTCTCCGTCTTGGAGCTCGCGAACGTCGCGCGACAGCAGCTCCACGCCAGGCAGCTCGTCCAGTCCCAGCTTGCCCCAGAAGAACCGGTCGATGACCCGCACGCGCTCGCCACCGGCGACCAGCTGTTCCACTAGGTTCACGCCGATGTACCCGGCGCCGCCCGTCACGGCAATCAGCCTGCTCATGCCTTCCATCCTCTCGTTTCCGTGCCGGCTTCGGCAGCCATAGTCAACGGGCGCGTACAGCGTCCCTGTGATTCCAAACGCAGCGTCCGGCGTGGTATATCGGACGGTGATCCTACCGCAGCCGTGTTACGGCCGCGCTTCCCTACTTGACAGCAATGACCAGGTAGTGGCTGGCCAGGTTCCGGTGCCCGCCACGCATCGCCCAGTTCTCGTACACCACATAGGCGCGGGCCAGCGGGCCGAAGAACTTGAAGTAGTCCGCCCCCAGGTACAGCGGCCGGATCTCATGCTCCGACCACGGCCGCAGGATCTCCTCCAGCGCGCTGTTCGAGCACTTGTGATACGGCGCCGGGAACACCGACTCCTTCGACCGCCCCGTCGCCTTCCGCAGCATCCACACCGCCAGGCTCTGCGGCACCACCTGGTTGATCATCCCGAACACCGACCACGTCGCCGACATCTGCACGATCGCGCGCCCACCCGGCTTCAGGTACGCCCGCATGTTCTCGAACGCCACGTCCAGCGGCTTCACGTGCTCGAACACCTGGAAGCTCACGATGAGGTCGAACCTCCCCTCCAGCTCCGGGGTCCTCGTCGTCGCGTCGGCCTGGTACATCTCGTCGTACGAGCCCGCCGGCGCCGCCTGCAGCTCGCTGAGAGAGATGTCCAGCCCCGCGTACGTAGTCCCTGGCGGCCGGTCCTTCGGCCACAGCGCCGGCCCCCGTCCCGATCCCAGGTCCAGGATCCGCATTCCAGGCCGCAGCGACGCCAGCATCACCTCGTCGAACTGCTCGCCCAGGTGCCACACCGGCCGGTGGTAGCGCTCGGGCAGGTACTTTGGCAACACCATCGTCATTGCGGCGCCTCGGCGGCCTTCGTCTTCGAACCAGCGACCATGTCGCGAAACAGCGCCTCGTACTGGTCGGTGACGGTCTCCCAGCTGTAGCGCGCCGCGCGCTCCATCGCCCGCACTCGATATGGCAGGCGGCTCTCCGGATCGTCGGCCAGCGCCTGCAGCTTCGCCCGCAGGTCCGGGACGCTGTCGAACAGCATGCCGCCGTCGCCCAGCACCTCGCGGTTCTCCGGCGTCCCATAGGCCAGCACGCAGTTCCCGTACCCCATCGCCTCGATGAGCGCCGGATGCGTGCCGCCGACCTCGGTCGCCTGCACGTAGCAGAACGCGCTCTGCTGCAGCGCCCGGTACCCATCGCCGTACACGAACCCGAGGAACTTGACCCGCCCGTCCGCCGTCGACTTCAGCCGCTCGATGTACTCCGTCGCGTACGGCGCGCCGCCCACGATCGCCAGCTTCAGGTCCGCGCGCACCCCTTCGAAAGCCTCGATGACCTTGTGGGCGTTGTTCTCGGGCTCGAGGCGCGCCACGTACAGCACGTACCGCTCCGGCTCCAGTCCCAGCCCGCGCACCA